>JAGHSP010000156.1 GCA_018065815.1 Candidatus Sodaliphilus limicaballi
CGGCACAATTAACTCACAAAGATACTGCATTTTTGCCAATTTTGCAACTCTACCACTTGTCAAAAAAACGAGTGCTCCATCAAAAACACATCAAAAATACAGCCCAGGAACCATTTCACACAATCTTTCCCTCGGCTTTAACTTGGGATTTTAAAGGAAAATCCCAAGTAGAAATAGTGTTAATCCCCAAATAACCAATGAGTTTTTAAGAAAAAACAGATTGGAAGATTTTCTCGGGCGAATCACATGACGACGGAGTCGTCGCACTGCATCGTAACCGATGGTCGCAGACCGTCGGAATAGGACACGTCCCAAACGACTTCGAAGGAGTCGCACCACACCTCTCTATCTAATGTTTGGCTTCATCCCCCTCAGGAGATTGATTTATCGGGAAATAGCGAGGATTGGTGTGGTTGTGCCACTTCGTCCTCGCTATTTGTTGTATCTATTGCCCTGCTGGGCGATTAGCGCAGCTTCGCGCCTAGCTGTGACTCAAGGTTCTTGATGATCTTCTGCATGATTGCGTCGATCTGCTTGTCCTTGAGGGTCTTCTCGTCGTCCTGGATGATCATGCTGATTGCATAGCTCTTCTTGCCGGCCTCGAGCTTCTTGCTCTCGTAAACGTCGAAGAGCGACACGCTCTTGAGCAGTTTCTTCTCGCTGCTCTCAACCACGCGACGGATGTCGGCGTAGGTAGTGCTTACGTCAACGAGCAGCGCGAGGTCACGGCGCACGGGCAGAGTCTTGGGAAGGTCATAGTACTTGATGTCCTTCTTGGCAGCGAGCTTGCATGCTGCGCTCCAATATACCTGTGCGTAGAAGACGGGCTGATCGATGTCGGCCTTCTTGAGCTGTGCGTCGGTCACAACTCCCAGCACGGCGATTACCTTGCCACCACGGTTCTTGTAGGTGAGCGAGGGCTCGAGGGTGTCGTCCTCCGTCTGCTCCAGAGTGAGGGTGTCGAGTTCAACGCCCATGCCAGTGAGCACGTTCTCGAGGGTAGCCTTGAGGTCATACACGTTGACGGGGCGCACGGGCTCGGCCCATGACTCCTCGTGGTTATTACCGCTCAGCCAGATGCCCAGCATGGGTTGCTCGGTGTAAGGCGCGAGAGCCTTCTCGGTCTGGTCGGCGTCACCGTTGTAGTGGTAAACGTTGCCAAACTCATAGAGCTTCATGTTGGGGTTCTTGTGGTTGATGTTGCGTGCCACGCTCTCCAGGCCGCCGAAGAGGAGCGACTGGCGCATCACGTTGAGGTCGCTGCTCAAGGGGTTCATGATGTGAACGCAGTTAGCTTCGGGGTATGTCTCGCAGTCGGCATAGTAAGCAGCGGCTGTGAGCGAGTTGTTCATGATCTCGCGGTAACCCACTGCGGTGAGCTGGTTGCTGATGAGCTCTTGCAGGTCGTCGGCAAAGTCAACGCTGTCCTTTGCCGAGAGGGTACCCTTCACAGAATCGTTGAACTCAACGTTGTTGTAACCGTAAACGCGGAGGATGTCCTCAACAACGTCGCACGGACGTCGCACGTCAACGCGATAGGTGGGAACAACGAGGCTGAGCTTCTCATCGTCCTCGGCAACCACTTCCATCTCGAGGCTCTTGACGATGTCCTTAATCACCTCGTGCTCGATGTCCTTGCCGATGAGGCCGGTGACGTAGTCATATTTGAGTTCAACAGGGAAGCCAGGGAACTCCTGCGACTTGACGTCAACGATGTCGCCGCAGATCTCACCGCCGGCGAGCTCCTTAACGAGCATAGCGGCAAGCTTGAGGTTGTAAACGGTGGTATTGGGGTCGATGCCGCGCTCAAAGCGGAACGAAGCGTCGCTGTTGATAGCGAAGCGACGAGCAGTCTTGCGAATCCATGTGGGGTGGAAGTAAGCGCTCTCCAGGAACACATCGGTAGTGGCCTCGGTCACGCCGCTCTCCAGACCGCCGTAAACGCCGCCAATGCACATGGGTTCCTCGGCGTTGCAAATCATGAGGTCGCGCTCGGTGAGGGTGCGTTCCACGCCGTCGAGGGTGACGAACTTGGTGCCTTCCTTCACTGTCTTAACGACGATCTTGTCGCCCTTAACCTTGGCGAGGTCGAAGCAGTGCATGGGCTGGCCTAGACCCAGGAGCATATAGTTGGTGATGTCGACGATGTTGTTGATGGGGTGCTGTCCCACAGCGAGCAGCAGGTCCTTGAGCCACTTGGGACTCTCCTGAACCTTGACACCGCGAATGGTCAAGCCGCTGTAGCGGGGGCAAGCCTCGGTGTTCTCCACCTCGACGGGGATAGCGCCCTCTGCTTTATCTGTTGCAAACGCGTCAACGCTGGGCTTTGAGAGCTCACCAGCACGTCCGTTGCGCTGCATCCATGACTTGAGGTCGCGTGCCACGCCATAGTGTGAAGCACCGTCGATGCGGTTGGGGGTGAGATCCACCTCAATGAGGTAGTCGTCCTCGATGCCGTAGTACTCGGCAGCGGGAGTGCCCACCACAGCGTCCTCGGGCAGAACGATGATGCCATCGTGGCTTGCACCAACGCCAATCTCGTCCTCTGCGCAAATCATGCCCCATGATTCCTCGCCGCGCATCTTGCCTTTCTTGATCACAAACTCCTTATCGCCGTCATAGAGCTTGGTGCCTATGGTGGCAACAATCACCTTCTGTCCGGCAGCCACGTTGGGAGCACCGCACACGATCTGCACGGGATCCTCACCGTTGCCCAGGTCCACTGTGGTGATGTGGAGGTGGTCGCTGTTGGGATGGTCAACGCAGGTAAGCACTTTACCCACAACCAGTCCGCGCAATCCGCCGCGTATTGTTTCGATTTGTTCAAGAGCACCCACTTCGAGTCCGAGTGAGGTAAGAGCGACGCTCACCTCTTCAGGGGTAAGGTCGGTGTCGATATAGCGTTTAAGCCACTTGTAAGATATGTTCATAATTGTATATTTGTTTTCAACCTACAAAGTTACTGATTTTTGACGAAAAACGAAAGACGAAAGACGAAAAACATCGTTTTCGACATTTTCTATATCGTTTTCTTGACTGTTCTTTATCGTTCCCTCGGTTTCTTCGCTGTGTCCGAGGCGGTGCCTCGGAGTACTGGACGCCACGGTTGCAGAGTTTTTGGAGGGGCGTTTTTTTTCGTGCTTATCGTTATTATCGGTTTTATCGTTATTATCGTTTTTATCGTTATTATCGTTTTTATCGTTATTATCGCTTTTATCACATTGATCACTTTTATCGGGGAGTTTTGGACCAATTTTCTGGTCCAAAACAGAAGCGGGTCGCGGGAGGTCTTCCGTTGAAGCATGACGAAGCGAAGCGGATAACTATGCGAAGCTTGGTGGTGTTTTTCATTTTTCTTGTTTTTGTGCAAAAATAATGTGTGCCCCATGCCGGAGCACATTCAACAGAGCAACTTAAGCCAGAATCCACGGTCGGATTTTCTTATGCGAAATTTTTCGTTGCGAAATTTTTCGCAAAAGTTCACAATTAATAACAAACTCCCAAATATGAGGGCGTTCTTTTGACTTATTTATTTGTGAGGCAACGGATTTCCTTAGGAAAAAGCCACGTCTTTATGTGTGAGTGCGACCTCTTCGAGGTCGGTTGGTATATGTTCCTTTCCGACGGCCTGCGGCCATCGGTTACGATGCAATGTGACGACTCCGTCGTCATTTTACCCACCCGGGGAACAATGTGACGGCTCCGTTGTCATTTTACCCGCCAGGGGAAATGTGACGGCTCCGTTGTCATTTACCCACCGGGGACAATGCGACGGCTCCGTTGTCATTTACCCACCAGGGGAAATGTGACGACTCCGTCGTCATTTACCCACCGGGAACAATGTGTGAGGGTGTCGCAAAATGCGTTTTTGCGAGTAACAACTCTTTTGCCCTTACAGGGCGCACTGGTGTTACCGCCTGTTACCCAAGGCGTTGCCTTGGGCTAGTAGCAGCACTGCGC
>JAGHSP010000235.1 GCA_018065815.1 Candidatus Sodaliphilus limicaballi
GATAAAGACCACATGCTGCATACTTTAATGGGTAAAAAGAACACGTTAATACTAGCTGGCGCAATGTTGTGTGCTGCCTTTTGTAATGCACAAGAGGTGGAGCAAGTTGACAGTGTGCTGTCGGCCGACCTAGACGAGGTGGTTGTCACCAGCGCAGGTTCTACTCGCCGCCTGGGCGGTGCTGTCAACGGGATCGAAAAAGAAGCCACACCTTGCACTTCGGCAAAGGAGTCTTGCCAAGGCCAACAAGGAAGTTGCTGCGGGGGCGGCCAGTCATCTTGTTGCGGAAAGTAACTCACATGTGCCGGTAGCGATTACCGGCATTTTTCGTCTTTCGTTCTTCGTCTCCTTGCTATTTTGCCTTTTTTGTTGTAATTTTGCAACAATAATATATACAACTGATTATGAAACATACTATTATTGCTTTTCTTGCCTTTGCCGTATGCTGCGCAATGGCTTTACAGACCTCGGCACAGGACAAGGTCCAAGTAATACCAGGTAACACGTTTATGACCGGAGGCCTCCGGTATGAAGTCAATCCCGACGGATATACAGTTCATGTATCTTATACCGACTACCTCGGGAACGGCAATTATGCCCAGTTGTCGGGCGAAGTCTCCATCCCCGATTGGGTGAGTTATCGAGGCTTTAGTTATATGGTTACCTCCATAGGTGACAGGGCTTTCTACAAGAATTCACGCATCACCCGTGTGCACATCCCCAATACAGTCACCAGGATAGGCACAGAGGCCTTTTCGGAATGCTCGGCAATCACCGAGATGACGATACCCAACGCGGTTACCGAGGTGGGAGAACTGGCGTTTTTTAAGTGCTCAAGCCTCCTTAAGGTGGTTATAGGCAATTCGGTGGCTAAAATCGGCAATTACGCATTTTACTATTGCACTGCCCTCAGGGAGATCCATTCACTTAACGAGCAACCGCCAGTATTAGGACACTGGGGATGTTTTGAAGATGTACCCGAAACCGTCTTTGTTTATGCCCCCTATGAGAGCCTTGAGGAATACAAGAATGCCGACGTATGGAGTGAGTTCCAAAACTACTGCAAAACGGCGTCCGTTGCCGAGCACCGATTCATTGACAACGAAATCAGGTATGTGGTCAATGATGACTGTACCTCGGTGTCGGTAAGCTACATGAGGAACGATTATGACAATTATGAGTCGATGCCCAGCACTTTCCACATCCCCGAGTGGGTAGTCAGGTACAATTATGCGTTCCCGGTGACAGGAATCGGTGAATCGGCGTTTGCCAACTGCGACCGCCTTCGTGTACTCTACATCCCCAGGACTGTGCACCGCATTCAGGCCAATGCATTCTGGAATGCCCGTGGCCTTGAAGAGATACACTGCCTCAACCCCTACCCTCCTGTTGTTGAGGATGCTGGCACTGAAACGATTGACAGGTCTATGCCCATCTATGTGCCATTCCACGCCATCAAGGCTTATAAACAGGCTCCGTTCTGGAAAGAATTTACCAATATACAGCCCTATGCCCAACCCGGCGACGTCGACATGGACAACAACACCGACGTGAGCGACCTTAACATCCTCATCAACATCGTCCTGGACAAAGCACCTGCCGACGCTTTTCATGGTCTTGCCGATGTCGATGGCAATGATGCTGTCGATGTGAGCGACATCAACAAGGAAATCAACATCATCATAGGCAAGGACGACGAGGACTACTACGGCAACCACAACTATGTGGACTTGGGACTGCCCGGCGGTGTCCTGTGGGCTACTTGCAACATCGGAGCCGACCGCCCCGAAGACTGGGGACGATATTTTGCCTGGGGCGAGACCGAGGGGTACTTATTCAATGAGGGCCGCGACTTTGACGAGCGTGCCTACGAGTGGATAACCTACAAAGACCCCACCCAGCTCCTCCCCGAGGATGATGCCGCGATTACCTGTTGGGGCGACGGATGGCGCATGCCCACATATCAAGAAGCCTCTGACCTGATTAACGAGGCGTACACCACATGTGAACTGACAACCCAACGCGGAGTTGAAGGCGTTAAGATTACGAGCAAGAGCAATGGCAACTCTATCTTCTTGCCCACAGCAGGCGAGATATCTAGTTCGCAGGTTTTCAGGATCAACTTCGCCCTGTACTGGACCAGCACGCTGTGTTCGAGCGACAGCAGCAAAGCGATGATATTGAATTATCCCACCGACTACCGAGATGCCGAAATACGCCACTACGGTTTGCCCATCCGTCCTGTAAAGACCAAGTGACACAATGCCACGTGCGTGCCATGTGCATCAGAGTTTTTATAATGGACAATGAATTAGCTATAAAAGCAAAAGTAGAATAGTTCAGAAAAGAAATCCGCTGATTCAAGATGGAAATCAGCGGATTTTTCTGGTGGGTAATTGACGACGGAGTCGTCACATTGCATCGTAACCGATGGCCGCAGGCCGTCGGGACAGGGCATATAGCAACCGACCTCTTTCGTCCTTCGTCTTTCGTTCTTCGTCTTTCGTCTTTCGTTCTTCGTTCTTCGTCTTTCGTCCCCTTGCTATTTGGTTAGAGATGTTACAATTGCATCAATTTCGGCTTGAGTCATGCCATGTGCTAAAAGATATTCAGTATATGCTTTCTTCAAATCAACACTAGCCAGTTGTGACGCATCATTAATATTGCAATAATTCATCACGCAGGGCTCAAATCGCAACTCCACAAACTTTTGGCACACTTCCATATCCTCCTTTTTATCGAGCGACAGGTGGTAATAATTGCAATAAGATAATAGATAGTCATGCAACACTTCGTCGTAGGAAGCGCCACACAAAGCCCCAAGCATTGCGCACACATAGCCAGTGCGATCCTTGCCCTCGGTGCAGTGCACAAAATATGGAGCAGGATGTTTTGCCAATTCTTTGAGACCGGACACCAATTTCTGGTTAAAATCATCTGACAGAAAATCAGCGGTTAGCGGACATAAAACCACATTGCCGTCGTTCCACATCTTTTTGCTAAATTCAGGTATGGCAGGATATGATTTCATCTTATTTTCATCATCAGCAAGGTCAAAGATTGTTTGTACCCCAGCTTTTTCAATCAATGCCGACACGTAAGTTGCGCGACTAGCCGAATTGTCAAATGGCGATGCCGCACGAAACAGTCGTGATGGGGCAATTTTACCCACGGTTATCATACGGAAATTTGCAAACTCCTCGTCGCTATCATAATCTTTGCGGTTATTTGTATAGGCTAACCCCATTGCCTTTTGCACTTCAAGATATTTTCCTTTTGTCACCAGCTTGAAAGTGATTTTTTCGCCTTGCTTATTCAAAAGAATATCAGGCAACGACCCGAAATTTGCTGCCACACGCACATGTTTATAGGTGGGATAAGCCACCACCTGGTTTTCACCTGACTTTACGTAGTATCCGTCATATAAGGGAACCACAAGTGTGGTGTCCTTTGTGCTTACTTCTACCTCGTCACCCAAGTCAAAACCTGCTTGTTGCATTTGCTCCCTTGTCACGTCAGTGTCAATTGAACCAAATTCGTCATACGCAGCAATCACCGTTTCAACCACTGCTGATTGTTTATCCTGCGCGTTTTTATTACCACAAGATGCCAGAACCATTAGCGCCACGAGCGTTATCGACACCACCACAACTGTTGTATAAATCCTGATTTTCATAATAAAATGTTTTGTAGTATAAACAAAGAACACGGCTCGATGTTGAGTCGTGTCTTGCTGTTGTGTGGGTGATGACGGATTCGAACCGCCGACCCTCTGCTTGTAAGGCAGATGCTCTGAACCAGCTGAGCTAATCACCCGTGCTTCTCAAAAGCGTTGCAAAGTTACTGCTTTTTTTTATATCTGCAAAACTTTTAGCTACTTTTTTTCGATAAAAGTGATTTTTTTGTGTTTTTGATGTTGTTTGCGGGGTATTATTTGCTTGTTTGGGGTAATTTTGGTAATTTAGCAGAGGATAATTTTTAATTGATATAGAAAATGAATTACGTATTTTTTGCTGACGGATTTGAAGAGATTGAGGCACTGGCGACAGTTGATGTGATGCGTCGTGCTGGTATGGAAGTGACACTGGTGTCGATCAACCCCACGCTTGAGGTGACAGGCGCGCATGGCGTGAAGGTCGTGGCCGATGTGCTGATGAGTGATGTTGACGCTGCCCAGGCCGAGTGGCTGGTGCTGCCTGGCGGTATGCCTGGCGCAACCAACCTTGCCGCATGCGAGCCTCTCACGTCGATGCTCGTTGCACACAACGAGGCTGGTGGACGCATTGCAGCAATCTGTGCTTCGCCTGCGATTGTGTTTGCACCTCTGGGCTTGCTCAATGGCAAGAATGCTGTGTGCTATCCTGGCATGGAAGCCGAGGGATGCGGCGTGAACTGGCAGAGCGACATGGTGGTCGTAGATGGCAATGTTGTTACTGGTAAGGGACCGGCTGCGGCATGCAGTTTCGGCTTCACTATCGCTGCAATGTCGCAAGGCGTGGATTGTGCCGAGGAAGTAGCTCGCGGCATGTTGCTGTGAGACAATGTGTTATAAAAAGAAAAAGGGCAACGCATCATCACGATGAACTGCCCACACATTGAATCAACTTCAGTTAGAGTGTTATTAGTGCCCAAAGTTACAAAAAAATATTGAACTCTGGGCACTAATTGTATGTTAAAAGATGTTACTACTTTATGAAGTAGGTTGCCGAGACTGTCCAGCAGCGGTTTTTGGCATTGTTTTCGTCAAGAACTCGGGTGCGTAATGTCTCGCCCACATTGAAGTTGTAGTTGACGCTCACTTGCACTTTCTTGAACAGCTCGGCGCCCACGCCCATGTGCAGCAGCACGCTCACGGGGCGATATTGGTTAACCTGGTTGAGGTTCTTCGCCACGAGGAACGAGAAAGTGGGGCCGGCCATTACCATGGGCATGATGGTGTTTTCAAGTCCGTCGAGCTTGCGGTACTTGAACTTGAGGTTGAGTGGCACGTCGATAGAGTGCATCATGCAAGTCTCATTGCCCAGTCCCTGTGATTTCCACACTTCACGCTCGCCATAGTTGATTTTGCCTGAACGCATGGCGTAGAGCAACGATGCGTCAACGCTGAATCCCACGCCGGGGATGTTCATCTCGCCGGTGACGCCCACTTGCGGACCGAAGCCTTTGGTCACGGTGAGGATATCGGTCTGCTTGAAATGGATTTCGTTGTAGTTGAGTCCGGCAGTGACGCCCCAGCGGGTCTGGGTCTGTGCCTGTGCCTGCAGGGCAGTTGCGATGAATGCGATGACTAGTATTGCGATGCTTGAAAATCTTTTCATTTTTAGTAGTATTTTTATTTTTTGTGCAAAGTTACTCGTTTTCGCTCAAAAAATCAAATTTATCAGAACATATATGCTGCTGTGACAGTCCAGCAGTGGTCTCGTCCGTGAACCGAGTTGCCGTTTTCGTCAGGTATAATTTGCTTGAAAGAGCGTGTCAGTCCCAGCCCGTAGCTGGCTTGAATCTGCAAGTGCCCCAGCAGTTCCACGCCGAATCCTGCATCCCAGCTAGTGTTGCTGGCACGGTTGTCCCATTGCTCCTGCTTGCTCTCGTTGAGCAGGAATGAGAAATTGGGCCCGGTGAAGGCGTAGGGGACAAGCACCTTGTTGAGCCCCATGATGGTAATGCCATACTTCACGTGCACAGGCACCTCGATGTAGTCGCGCGAAAAGGTCTGGTCATTGTTGGTGAAGGCATCGGTGCGGTGGGTATAGAGCAGAGATCCGCCGAGCGACAAACCGGTGACGGGGAGGGAAAATTCGAGTTGCAGCCCTCCGGTGAATCCTGTGCGGTTGCTGCTCTCAAACAGGCTCTTGTCGAAATGCAGTTTGCTGGACGTGATTCCGCCTTTAACCCCAATTCTGAGTTGCCCCAGGCATGGCAGTACCGCTAGTGCAGCGGCTATGGCTAAGAGTGTTGCGCGCAGACTCATGTATTTGTTTTTGTGCAAAACTAAACAAAAAAAATGATATTCACTCACAAATCTTCATTAAAAAAACTGAAAAACTAGTGTAATCTACTTGTATGGTACATTTGTTTAGACTAAATTTGCACAAATAATGAACCAGAAACGATGAATATTAAATACCGTTACCTTGCTATAATAGTACTGTCATGCCTTGTGGGTGTGCTGTTTTTTATCAGGAAGGAGAACAAGAAGCAGCTGTTCACTGCCCAGGGTGAAGTGTGGACCACTGAATACCACATAACCTACGAGGCGAGCAAGAACCTTGACGACTCCATTGCCGCTGTGCTTGACATGGTGGACAAGAGCGCTAGCGCTTACAACCCGCAGTCGCTTGTGTCGCAGTTCAATGCTACTGGCGAGGTTGCTGCCGATGGCATCATCATGCTGCTCATGCGTGAGTCGCGTGTGGTTAATGAGCAGAGCGGCGGACTCTATGACCCCACGGTGATGCCGCTGGTGGGTGCGTGGAAAAAGGTGCGCAAGCAAGGCGGCATGCTCTCGCAGCAGGAAATCGACAGCCTTGTGGCTCTCGTGGGACTTGACAAGGTGATGGCCAGCGGCAACAAGCTTGTCGCGATGAGCAAGGGTGTGCAACTTGATTTCAGCTCGATAGCCAAAGGACTTGCCTGCGACGAGGTGGGGCGTATGCTCGAACGTAACGGAGCGAAAAACTATCTGGTGGAAATAGGTGGCGAGGTGGTTGCCCGAGGCATTAATTCGCACGGGGAAAAATGGCACGTCTCGGTGGATCTGCCCACCGACCAGGCCGAAACCACGTCGCATGAATCCATGCTAGTGCTTGAACTGAATAACGAGAGCGTGGCCACGAGCGGCAACTACCGCCAGTATGCCGAGGTGGACGGAAAACGCGTGACTCACATTGTGAATCCGCGCACGGGCCTTGCCGAGCAGAGCGACTTGTTGAGCGTGAGCATCATTGCGCCCACCTGCGCAACTGCCGACGCTTGGGCTACTGCATGCATGGTGATGGGCACTGACGCTACACAGCAGATGATGGACAAACGCACCGACCTGGGCGTGCTCACGATAAGCGCCGATAGCGCAGGAAACTATGTGGTGTGGAGCAACAAAGCCTTTGCCGAGAAGGTAACGAAGTGACGATACGCTTCGCTGACGCTCCGCTACGATACGTAGCGAGTTTACGAGCGCATCGTCAAGAAAAAGTAACTATTCAGCAATGGTATTCGGGGTAATATCCCCGCGCAGATCTCACTGATAACACTGATTTAATAATAACTGAAAGAAATTAAAATAATTAGAATAATTTCTTATTCAGTTAAATCAGAGCAATCTGTTGTAACTATACTACAATAGATTTTTTGCAGATTCACTCACACATGATTTTGCAATGAGAGGCTGGAAGCCGACACGCAGAACGCAGTTCTGCACATAACCCTGTCCTAACTGAGCGCAAGCGAAGGCAGGGCAGGGTAAACGCGATACACTATACCGCGGTTGAAGACCGCAACCTTGCACCTTTCGAGGTAGCGGTCTTCAACCGCGATTTTATTACACTTCACCCCCCCCACCGGCAGTCGTTTCACTCCCTTCGGGGGGGGTTATGTGCCCAAAGCAAGCTTTGTGCGTGTCGGCGTCCAGCCGCGGTTTGGCTTATGCTTTGTGCGAGAGAAAGATTTTCATAAGGTCTAGGGGGGGACTCTGCAAAATTCTATTGCTGAATAGTAACATTACAACTCAGCGAAATACCCACTCGCGAAAGTTGTATTTTGTTATTTTACAAGCACTTCCTTGCCGTTGACGATGTAGATGCCGGGTTCGGTGATGCGGTCGTGCTTCACGCCATTCAGGTCAAAGATGCCCTCTACAGCCTTGTTGGCGGCAGGGAACTGCTCGTTGAGGATGTCGGTGATGGCAGTGG
>JAGHSP010000044.1 GCA_018065815.1 Candidatus Sodaliphilus limicaballi
TATTTTGGCTGCTGGCATGGGCCGCAGATTAGGAGAATACACCCGTAATAGCACTAAATGCATGGTGCCTGTCAATGGCGTTAGGCTCATCGACCGATTGCTGGGACAACTGTCCTCGCTCAAACTTAACCGTGTGGTTATCGTTGTGGGATACAAGGGGCAGGAACTCGCCGATTACATTGGTGACCGATATGATGACAAGCTCAAAATCGAGTATGTCAATAATCCTATTTATGACAAGACTAACAACATCTATTCTCTTGCGTTGGCTAAAGATAAGATGCTCGAAGATGACACCTTGCTTGTCGAGAGTGACTTGATTTTTGAAGATGGCATGTTTGACCTGCTTGTCAACAATCCATATCCTAATTTGGCACTCGTTGCCAAGTACGAGTCATGGATGGATGGCACCATGGTGCTTATCAACGAGGATAACAACATCACTAGTTTTGTGCCCAAGGCAGCATTTAGATATGCCGACGCCGACAAGTATTACAAAACAGTCAACATTTACAAACTGAGCCGCGAGTTCAGTGCCAACAAATATATTCCTTTCCTTGAGGCTTATACCAAGAGTGTGGGCAACAACGAGTACTATGAGAACGTGCTCAGCATCATCTCGTTTCTTAATTCTCAAGACCTCAAAGCCTTGCCGCTGAACAATGGTGAGAAATGGTATGAGATTGACGACAAGCAAGACCTTAACATTGCCGAGGCGATCTTCTCTGACCCCGAGACTTTGCTCAAGAAATATTACACTCGCTACGGCGGTTTCTGGCGTTTCCCGCAGATGCTTGACTTCTGCTACCTCGTGAATCCTTATTTTCGTCGTTCCAAGATTATCGATGAACTAGAGGCCAACTTCCGCACTCTACTTGGAGAATATCCCTCGGGCATGATGGTTAACACGTTGCTTGCCAGCAAATGCTGGGGAGTCAAGGAAGATTACATTATCCCCGGCAACGGTGCTGCCGAGCTTATCAAAGCTCTGATGGAGAACCTTGAAGGCATGGTGGGTGTAGTAAGGCCCACGTTTGAGGAATATCCTAACCGCATGGATCCAAGTCGTGTTGTGTCATTCGTGCCCCAAAATCGTGATTTCCGCTATACCGCCGACGACTTGATGGAATTTTTCGGCAATAATCATGTTGAGACGTTGCTTCTTATAAATCCCGACAATCCCTCGGGTAACTTCATTGCACTCGATGACGTGTGCCGTCTGGCATCATGGTGCGAGAGCAGGGGCATACGTTTTATCGTCGATGAGAGTTTTGTGGATTTCAGCGAGCAGTGGGAAACATCGTCACTGTTGCGCGACAGTTATCTCGAAGCCTATCCTCACATGGTGGTAATGAAGTCTATTTCCAAAAGCTATGGCGTACCCGGTTTGCGTTTGGGTATTATGGCTAGCGCCGACACTGACCTCATCCTGACAATGAAGAAACAGGTGAGTATATGGAACATCAACTCATTTGCCGAGTTCTTTATGCAGATTTACACCAAGTACGAGAAAGACTACCACAAGGCTTGCAACAAGTTCCTTGAGGTTCGTGCTGACTTTGAATCACAGCTGCGCAACATCCCGTTCCTGCATGTGCAACCGTCGCAGGCCAACTTTTTCCTGTGTGAAGTGTTGGCCCCGTACACAGCAAATGACCTGGCACTGGTTCTGCTCAAAGACCACAATATCCTCATCAGTTCGTGCAGCAACAAGAAGGGTATTGAACCTAACAAATACATACGCTTGGCAGTGCGCGACGAGTCTGATAACGCTCGGCTTATCGCTGCTCTCAAGGCATTATCATAAATTTCGTGTGTCATGGACAGTAACAAGGTACTCATCATTCAGCACGATGTTATACGCCGCCTCGGCATCACTCCCTCACAGTGCGTGAGGTGGGTTGAGGAGTCATTCGGCATCAAGCACCAGGCAACATTGCCGCCCAAGTCAAGCATTCATCCTCAAGGCGATGACTTTTTCAACACCATGCCTGCTTTGCTTCCCGCAGAGTATGGCCGTTTCAGCGTGAAAGAAGTACATCGCATTGAGGGGCAAGTTCCTGCTTTGGGTAGCGATATCTTACTCTATGATAGCATTACAGGACGCTTGCTTGCAATGATGGATGCCGACTGGATTACTGCTATGCGCACTGGTGCCGTTGCTGCCTTGTCATATAGGCTCTTTGCTCGACAAGGAGCTACCTGTGTGGGGTTTATGGGGCTAGGAAACACAGCCCGTGCCACTGCTTTGTGTCTGCTTGACGACAACCGCGACAAGCAATTCTCGTTCACATTGCTGCGCTACAAGGACCAGGCAGATGATTTTATGAACCGCCTCTGCGGGTATGACAACGTAACCTTCGATGTCGTTGACACAGTCGAGCAGATGCTCGATAAGGTTCAGGTTTTGGTTTCGTGCATCACATCGGCATCGGGACTGGTGTGCAGCGACGACAGCAGGTTTCCCGCTGGTATGCTGCTTATTCCAGTCCACACTCGCGGATTCCAGAATTGTGACTTGTTTTTTGATAAAGTCTTTGGCGACGACACTGCTCATGTGTGCGGATTCAAGTATTTCTCGCAGTTCAAGCGTTTTGACGAACTGTCTAGTGTGTTGCGAGGCTTGGCTCCCGGGCGTGAGAACGATGACGAGCGTATCCTGTGCTATAATATAGGCCTGGGTCTTCACGACGCTGTCTATGCCAGCAAGATATATGACATGATTGTCGAGAACGGCATTGAAGTTGAATCATTTAACCAGATTAAGGAAACCGCAAAGGCATGGGTATGACATTATGAAACAGGGGTTCTTGCATAAGGTTCTGCGATACGCTTATCTGCACGGTTACAAATACCGGGCCACAGAGCGTGCACATGCCCGCCTTGTGCAGCAGGTGCAAAAAGACTGCCCCGTGAATGTCGTTTTCATGGCGATGAATGTTGCCATGTGGCGTTACCAGCGATTATGGGAACTCATGAACGCCGACGAGCGTTTCAATGTCGCGATAGTGCTTTCGCCCTGTATTGACTATGATAAGCAACAGAGTGTCAACGAGTTAAAGAAATTGCGTGCTTATTTTGACGAGCGCAACATGCCCTATGTGGACTACGACTTGGAGCATGATGCAGCACCTGTGGACATACGCAAGGAGATTAATCCCTTATTGATGTTCTATCCGCAGCCCTATGAAAACTTGCTTGCTCCCGAGCATGACTGCACGGCTTTCTACGATAGGCTCATCTGCTACTATCCTTATGCTTTCTGGACAAGTAAGGGAAAGTGGAGTTATGACTTTCATTTTCATAACCTTGCTTGGCGCTTGTATTATTCAACATCGTTGCATCTTAAAGAGGCACAGCACACCGCATCCAATAAGGGTCGTAACGTTAGGGTAGTGGGATATTCTAACGCCGACGATTATCTGTGCAGTGAATTTGCCGATGTGTGGAAACCTTGCCAAACAAATGTAAAGCGCATAGTGTGGGCTCCTCATTACTCTATTGTTGAGAAATATGGACTCGTTCCGAGGTCAAATTTCCTATGGATGGCAAAGTATATGGTTGAGTTGGCTACCGAGAATCCCGACAAGCTGCAGATTGCCTTCAAGCCTCATCCTCGTTTGATAAACGAATTGTACAAACACCCCGATTGGGGAAAAGAGAAAGCCGACGCCTATTACAAATCGTGGCAAGATATGCCTAACACCCAGCTTGAGACGGGTGGTTTCATAGACTTGTTCATGACAAGCGATGCTATTATCCACGATAGCGGATCGTTTGCCGTGGAGTATCATTATTCTCGAAAACCAGCCATGTTCGTGTCTCGCGACATGACACGTTTGCTTGAAACCCAAAGCGAATTTGGCAAACTTGCCTATGCGATGCATTACATAGGGGAGAGCTGTGATGACATAAAGAACTTTATCAACGATGTTGTTCTGGATGGTAAGGACCCATTGAAGGCTGAACGTGAAAAGTATTATAGTGACTACTTGTTGCCTCCTGGAGGCAGATGCGTAGCGCAAAACACAATAAATGACCTTGTTGAATCATTAAAGTTAAAGTAAATATGGAGCAAGGCAATTTAAGGAGCAAGACAGTCAACGGCGTGATATGGAGTTTCATTGAGAGATTCTCCGTGCAGGGTGTTGTGTTTGTTCTTGACCTTATTATTGCCCGGCTCATAGGTCCTGATAACTATGGTTTGATTGCTATGCTGGCAATCTTCATGTCGATTTCGCAGGTGTTTATCGATGGCGGGTTTTCAAGTGCACTGATACAGCGCAAAGACCGTTCGGAGTCTGATTTCTCTACGGTGTTCTATATCAACATAGGAATCAGCATACTCACATATTTGGCATTATTCTTTTCAGCCCCAGCAATAGCCAGGTTCTTTAACCAGCCCATTTTGGATCCTATCACAAAAGTTTATTCCATAAACCTGGTTATAAACTCGCTTGTTGCGGTTAACCGCACTAAACTCACGATCGACGTTGACTTTAAGACGCAAAGCAAGATTTCGTTTTACAGTGCGGTTTTGTCGGGTGTGGTGGGTGTTGTGCTCGCTTATCTCGGTTATGGCGTGTGGGCTCTTGTGATTCAATCACTTGCATTGGCAGCGCTAAATGTTTTATTAAGTTTTTACTACGTCAGATGGTTCCCACGCGCAGGATTCAGCGTGGAATCGTTTAAATCGCTTTTCTCGTTTGGGTCAAAATTGCTTGCTGCAAATGTTATCAGCGCGTTGTATGCCAAGGCTTACGATGTCGTGATAGGCAAAAGATTTAATAAAGCCGACCTTGGCTTGTATTCCCGTGCCGATAAATTCAACCAATTTGCAAGTAGTAATATAGGCGGCGTGTTGGCACGAGTGTCGTTTCCTGTGCTCAGCGCTATCCAGGATGACGACGTTAGGCTCAAGGCTGCCTATAAGAAGTACATGCAGATTTCTGCGCTTGTGGTTTTCCCGTTGATTCTTGGCATGTGTGGAGTGGCTCGTCCCATGATTGAGACATTGCTTGGCCAGGACTGGCTGGGATGTGTGCCCATGCTGCAGATTCTTGCTTTTGCTTATCTGTGGGATTGCGTGGTAACGGTGAATTTGAATCTTATATATGTCAAGGGACACAGCGATTATGTGCTGAAACTTGAAGTAATTAAGAAGGCAATAGCATTCGGCATTCTTGCTATCACGTTATTTTTCGATAGCTTGGTTGCTATATGCTGGGGAAGGGTTATTTATTCTCTGATTGCTTTCTATCTAAATACATACTATACCAATAAGTTGCTTAACTATGGTTTCTTTACTCAATTAAAGGAATTATCTCCCATATTGGCAATGTCGCTCACAATCACTGGCATTGCGTTAGGTCTCAGTTGGATGGTTAGCAACGCATTGTTGTCATTGTTGATCTCGCTAGCTGTGTGCCCTGTGGTATATGTATTGATGTGCCACATTCTTAAGGTTGAGGCATATAGTGAGGTGCTAGATATAATTAAAAGCAAATTAAATGGACTCAAGGGTTAATGACATATTGCCAGTTAAAAAGCAACGTGAGAGTAACATGGAATTACTTCGCATTGTTGCGATGCTGCTTGTGATGGTGGTGCATGCTAATTTTCGTGCTCTGCCAGTGCCCACTGCACATGAGATCATAGCCGAGCCCACGTCGAAGTTTCTTATGTTTTTCACCGAGGCTGTATCGGTTATTGCTGTCAATGTGTTTGTTCTGATGTCGGGTTGGTTTGGTATAAGGCCCAAAGCTAAAAGGCTAGGAGAATTGCTTTTCCAAGTGCTGTTTTTCGGTCTTTTCGGCATTGTTGTATGTTGGGTTTTTGCTCCCGACAGGTTGCTCACTACACCTCAATATGGCAGTGCGATTTCTCGGTTGTTCATGTGCGGCGAAACCGATTATTGGTTTGTCAAGACATACATAGCGTTATATTTAATTTCGCCTGTGCTTAATGCATTTATCGAGAAAGCATCGCAGAGGCAGTTTGCTACAGTTCTCATAGCATTCTTCGTGTTCCAGTGTGCCTATGACTGGCTGTCTAATGCCACAAAATGGATGGCTAGCGGTTATTCGCTCACGTCGTTTGCATGGCTTTATATGCTTGCAAGGTATATGCGACTGTATCCCGTTAAATTGTGGCAAAAGGGTAAATGGTTTGATGCTTGTGTATATGCTTGCTACGTGGCAATATTGACAATAGCAATGTTTTTCATCAAGAAAAATGGACTCAGGGGCGGAATACTTTATTTCTACTCATGTCCTTTAGTTATTCTTGGTGCAATACATTTCATGCTGTTTTTCACCAAGTTGCCTCCGTTCAGCAACAAGATTGTTAACTGGGTAGCTATTTCATCGTTTGCAATATACTTGACTCATTCGAGTAACTTCATTGGCGGGTTTTACGACAAGTGGATTCTTGGGTGGTTCATGACAATGTCGCGTGGCGAGTTTATTGGCTGCACGTCATTGCTCATTACGGCGGTGTTTGTTGGTTCAATCCTTGTCGATAAGGTTCGCATTGCTTTGTGGCAGGGTTTGATATTGTGTTGTGACAAAATAAAAAACAAAAATAAAAACAAATAAATTCAACTTATGAAAAAAGTTATGTTAGTTTTCGGGACACGTCCCGAAGCAATTAAGATGGCTCCGCTCGTGAAAGCGTTTCAGCAGCATACACAGGACTTTGAGACTGTGGTATGCGTTACCGGTCAGCACCGTGAGATGCTTGACCAAGTACTTGAAATCTTTGACATCAAACCAAATTATGACCTTAACATTATGAAGCAAGGTCAGGATTTATATGATGTTACTAGCAGAGTGCTTTTGGGCATGCGCGATGTGCTCAAGGAGGTCGCTCCTGATGTTGTGCTTGTGCATGGCGACACTACCACTAGCACTGCGGCTGCTATTGCAGCGTTCTATCAGCAGATACCCGTGGGACATGTTGAGGCAGGTCTTCGCACTCATAACCTTTACAGCCCTTGGCCTGAGGAAATGAACCGTCAGGTGACCGGACGCATTGCGACATTTGATTTTGCACCCACGCCGTTGAGTCGCCAGAACCTTCTCAATGAGGCTGTGCCTGAAAGTCGCATTTTTGTCACCGGTAACACCGTGATTGATGCCCTCTATTGGGTTGTTGACAAAATCAAGTCTAATCCCGACATTGATGCCACATTGAGTAAAGTGCTCAGCGATAGCGGTTATGATGTCTCACGCTTGACAAATGGGCGCCGCATGGTTCTTATCACAGGCCACCGTCGTGAGAACTTTGGCGACGGTTTCTTGAACATCTGACGTGCGATTAAGAACCTGAGCGAATAATATCCCGAGGTGGATTTTGTTTACCCCATGCACTTGAATCCCAACGTGCGCCGTCCCATCCATGAGGTGTTTGGCGAAGATTTGAGCAATCTGGGTAACC
>JAGHSP010000081.1 GCA_018065815.1 Candidatus Sodaliphilus limicaballi
ATTTATTATAAGCTAGGAGAAGGAAAGAGATTACAGCAGATTGAGAAGCAAGAGGTTTTGGGGTTCAAATCAGCAGTCTCTGAATCGTTAGTGTCCGGAAAAAAGAAAATATTTTTTATTGCTTCGCATAGAAAATGGCTTGCTCGGCAAGCAAAATGGAATTACCTCACAGATAGTGCATTATCATTTTGAGGACGGAGTCCTCCATTTTCTTGGCGTGAGCCATATAAACAAAAAAATCATTTTCTTTTTTTGTTCTATACCAAGCCCCCCCTCTGACAATGGGATATATATGACGGTGTTTGAGGATGTTGGGACTAATGTTGTGACTTTTAGCGGGCACTAATAATTATTTTTTCATTCCCCTTGCTGCGAATCATCGTCTTGCTCTGGCAATGGTGGAGGCAGTTGCGTGGGCAGGGGTGGCACTGCAGGAGGGGTAGCAGGCGGTGTCATGGGATAAACTGGCACAGGAGGCGGTGCCATGGGCGGCATTGCCATGGGTGTGGCAACTGCGGGCATCTTGGGGGTGCGAAGCACGGAGATGCGCCAGTTGACAAGTGCAAACACTGCGATCGAGTAAACGATACAAAGCAGGAAGGTAAACAAAAACACCACGTCGCCCAGGTTTTCACCCACCATGAGAAGCGAGTCGTAGATGCCATGCATGGTGATGGGGACAGCAAGTGCCAACACATAATTCATCACGCGACGCCTAGGGGAGCCAAACCATGCCATTGCAAAGAAATAACCCATTGCCAGCGCGTCGCTGAAATGCCCTGGCACTGCGAGGAATGCACGAGTAATACCCATGCCCAAAATCTCGCCCAGGTCTTCACCGCCGGCGAGATACATAATGTTTTCTACACCAGCAAATCCAAGTCCTACGCACGAGGCATAAACGATGCCGTCAAACGGCTCGTCGAAGGACTTCATCCTGAACACCAGTAGAAACAGCATTGTGAACTTGGCAATTTCCTCGGGTATAGCTGCTCCTATAAACGCATCGTAGAACCCTGCGAACACAGTCCCGGGTTCGACCTCGGGCAAGAAAAAAGTCATGATCAGGGTCAACGGAATCGACAGTGTTCCAAAGAACAGACCAAGCAGCAAGTTGCCTATGGGTTCGGGTTGTATCCGGTCTCGATAGTAAATATAGAGCATCAGCAAAAAAGCGGGAGTAAGCGCGATGCCCAAAACTAGTAGAACTATGAACATAGAGTTGTTGTGTAATTATGTTTGTTACCTGCCTATGCAGTGGTAGGTAAATCCATGAGCCTTGAGCTCTTCGGCATCAAGAATGTTGCGTCCGTCAAGAATGAGCTTCTCGTTCATGGTTCGCTCCAGCACGTCGAGGCTGGGCATGCGGAACTCTTTCCACTCGGTCACCAGCATGATAGCATGTGCTCCTGCCGAAGCCTCATACATGTCGCGGCAGTAGGTCACTGCATCGCCAAGTCGCCTGCGGCACTCGTCCATGGCTACGGGGTCATAGACGCGCACTGTAGCGCCAGCTTTGAGAATGAGGTCGATGAGCACAAGTGCAGGAGCCTCGCGCATGTCGTCGGTCTCGGGTTTGAATGCCAGTCCCCACAGTGCGATTGTCTTGCCTTGCAGGTTGTCGCCAAGGTGGGCAGTGAGTTTGTTGAATAGTATTGACTTTTGGGCATCGTTTACCTCTTCCACAGCCTTGAGCACACGCATGCTGTAGCCAAGGTCGTCGGCGGTCTTGATGAGAGCCTTAACATCCTTGGGAAAGCAGCTGCCGCCGTAGCCGCAGCCGGCATATAGGAATTTCTTTCCGATGCGGGTGTCGCTGCCTATTCCCTTGCGCACCATGTTCACGTCGGCGCCCACGAGTTCGCACAGGTTGGCGATGTCGTTCATGAAACTGATGCGGGTGGCAAGCATAGAGTTTGCTGCATATTTGATCATCTCGGCACTTGGGATGTCGGTGAAGATGAGGCGGTCGCTCACTATCATGAACGGCTTGTATAGTCGTGCCATGAGTGCTCGTGCACGCTCGCTCTCCACGCCCACAACCACTCGGTCGGGACTCATGAAGTCCTTGACGGCCGCTCCTTCCTTGAGAAACTCCGGGTTGCTAGCCACGTCAAACTCTACATTCATGCCGCGCTTGTCGAGTTCTTCCTGGATTGTTGCCTTAATCTTGGCCGCAGTACCCACGGGCACAGTGCTTTTGGTGACGATGACGGTGTATTTGTTGAGGTTTTGGCCTATAGTGCGCGCCACAGCGAGCACATATTTGAGGTCGGCGCTGCCATCTTCGTCGGGCGGTGTGCCCACGGCGGTAAACACGATATCGACATTGTCGAGCACCTCGGCCAGGCTAGTGGTGAAGTGCAGACGCCCGCAGCGAGAGTTCTTGTGGACAAGAGTCTCGAGTCCAGGCTCGTAGATAGGAATGACACCCTGCTTGAGACGTTCGATCTTGCCGGCATCAACATCGACACATGTCACATCGATGCCCATCTCGCTGAAGCAAGTGCCGCTCACGAGACCCACATAGCCGGTTCCAACTATTGCGATGTTCATTTCTTACCTGTTACTTTTTTGGCAAGACGCTTGATCTTTCCTTCATCCTCTTCTTCTTCGTCGCCATAACCGTAACTGCCATAGCCATAGCCGTAGTTTCCGTAACCATAGCCATAGCCGTAACCGTAGCCATAAGAACCATAGCCATAGTTCTTCTTGTCGAGCTTGACGTCGTTGATGAGAATTGAGAGGTTCTTAATCTTGTTGTCAAGATGCAATTTCTCAAGATCGTTGAGGTATCGCTTGTCAACCTTGCCAGCTCTAATGACATAGATGGTCATATCTACATGGCGGTTTACCAGACCAGCATCGGCAATAACGTTGAACGGAACAGTGTCAAGAATAACATAGTCATATTTCTTCTTGAGTTCGTCAATCATGTGTGTAAAGCGGTCAGAGAGGAGCAAGTGTGTGGGGTTGGGGGGGATAGCACCAATGCTCACAACGTCCAAATTGTCATGGAACTTGCTCTTACAGATGATCTCGTTAATGTCTGACTCCATACCTGAGAGATAAGAGCTAACGCCCTTGCCATTGTTATCGACGCCAACATATTCGCTGAAACGTCCCTTGCGCAGGTCAAGGTCAACAGCAACAACCTTCTTGCCAGAGAAAGCATAACTCAATGCAAGATTGACTGCTACGAAACTCTTACCCTCGCCAGGCATTGTAGATGTGAATTGGATTACCGAACCTTCATTATCAGTTGGTTTGACAATATAATCAAGATTAGCCCTGACGATGTGTAAAGCTTCGCTGATGCGGTCATGGCTGTCCTCTTTTACGACAATCTGCTTGTTGGCTTGTTTCTTGCTCTTGCAAGGCACTTCTCCGACGATGGGAACATCAATTGAGTCTTCAACATCGTGGCGACTGTGGATATTGGTGTCGAGCGAGAATATCCAGAATATCACATAAAGAATAGCTGCGGGCAAAAGGAGACCGACGAGAAGACCTGCGAGCATAATGCGTGAAGGAATTGGAGCGATGGGAGCACTTCCATTTGCACGCTCGATAACCTTTGCGTTAGGCTCGGTGATGGCGAGTTGCAGAGCGTTCTCTTCGCGCTTGTTGAGCAAGTACATGTAGAGTTGCTCCTTGATTTTCTGCTGTCGAGTCACCTCGGTGATTGCCTTCTCCTGCGATGGAACTGCCACGATGCCGCCGCGTGCCATGCCTTCCTGTGCGCGTGCTTGTGTTTGCTGCATGTGCAATGAGTTGATGTAGTTGTTGAGACCTCGCATGATGTTTTGGCGCTGTGTTGTCAATGTGCGAGTCAACTCAATCATCACGGGGTTTTCTTCGCTAGAAGTTGCAGCAATCTTTTGGTATCGGAGCATCGACTCGTTGTACTGGGAAATCTGGCTCTCGATTCCAGTGTTGGCAATACCTGTGTTACTGGGGATGAGTTCATTACCCGACATGCGTGACAGGTAGTCCTGGATATAACCTGCCAGGCTAACTTGCATGTCAATGCTAGCGGCATTGTCGGCATACTGTCGGCCTGTGCTTGCATCGGCAAAGATTGCCGAGTTGGCTGCACTGGTTTTGAGGACTGCTACTTGATTATCGACACCGCTAAGGTCTTGTGACAGAGCTTCTACGCGATCGGCGATAAATGCCTCTGTACTACGTGCAACGATGTTTTTATCATTTATACCCTCTTGGTTGTAAGTCGCGATGATTGCATTGAGAATGTCGGCACATTCATCCGAGTTGTCCCATTTGAGTGATAAGTTCATTGCATCACTTACCTTATCGGCTTGCTCGGCTGAGAAGTTGCCCTTGATGCGTTTAGCCAGCGCACTGGGAACATAGACGCGAGCGATAACTTTGAAATCGATATAGCTGTCGGTAAAATTCTTATTCTTGGTGATTGCTACAGGACCATATTTTGTGTTGACCTTGTTGCCAAAGTGCGCTTTTACCCAGGGGCCGTTGTCATCGACTTGGAACTCAAAGTCGTTGGTTGTCTTGGGGACAACGGTAATCGTGAATGATTCAGTTACTTCCTTGAGAGGAGTGACTTGCACAGGTGTACTGTGATAGATGTTGACATCGCGCAGGAACACGTGACCGTAGTACTGCACGTTGTTGCCTAATGACATAACTACCTTCTCAAACAAGTCGGTTGACTTCATTTTGTAGATCTCATTGGGGATGAAATTATTTCCCGATATGAGTCCAAGGTCACTGAATGCCTGCGACTGCGTGCCTTGGTTGCTGTCCTTGGTCTTGATTAAAATCAATGCACGAGACTCGTAGGTGAATGTTTGAGTTTTGCTGTAAAGGTAAGACAAACACCCGCAAAGGATTAGTGAGAGCAAGAACCAGTACCAGTTGCGTAGGCATGCCATCAAGTAGGCACGAATGGGAATAGTCGTTGTTAATGACTGATTTTTTTTAACCGCGCCTTCGTTAGCGGTATTAATATCATTTATAGCCTGTTGCATTATTTTAGTTGTTTAAATTTTGCAATTTGTTTTTTTTACATTATTTTCCAATGTGCAAAGTTACTATTTTTTTGTGAAAAACTTGTTTTTTGGACATAATTTATTTATTTAGTTGCAGATATTTTTGCAAATTGCGGTTATGACATGGCTATATATACTCAACTTTAGCATGTGAAATCTTTTGAGTTTCACCGATTTGTTCCGATTAGCGTCCTGCTGGACGCATCCATTTACAGACGCTATACCCCCACCGCCACTACGTTCGGCGGTGGGGGTTATTCAGATATTGTCCTGCCGGACAACAAATTTGCAACAATTACATAAACAAGCGAAACTTGAATAAATGATATTTGCCGCCGGTGGGTAGGGGTGTTTCGCCGGGGGGGGTTGG
>JAGHSP010000323.1 GCA_018065815.1 Candidatus Sodaliphilus limicaballi
GTTTATTTCACTCTCTGGCCCATAGTGTTGTACTTAACGCCGTTCTTGATGATAAATACCTGGCCGTTCTCAAGCACCTTGCTGGCAACAGACTGCTTGACATTGATGTCGTTGATGCCAGTGACGATTTTATCAACCTTGATAGGAACATTCTGGAGGCTGTGGTAGGTATCATTAAGACCTGTGCCAGCTTTGTAAACTGCTTTTACATAGAATGTAAGAGTTTCGTCTATATTTTGTTCGGGGTTATCAATCTCTATAGATAGAACCTTCTCATAATCGGGATGAGTTGTGGTAATTCCTGCCGAGATCTTGTTGCTAGTTTGTTCTTTCAACTTAAATGCCTCATAGTGAGAAGTGCCATCAAGTGTTCTTTCATTAGCGGGAATGATATATGTTGCCGCAGGAGTCATTACAGTATTGAGCAGGCTTGACTCATTGCCGTAGGCTTCATCGCTTGCGTCTTCCACAAGATTATTGCCAGAACCAAGATATGCGCATACCTCATAGTGGTCAACGTATTGCTCATTAGAAGTCACGTCAAATGCCACAGGGCAAGCAATATAATACTTTGTTTCGTCGTCCTTAGTGACACTATACTTATAAATGCTTCGCGCAAGCGAACCGTTGCCCTCCTCATCCTTTTGGTTCTCGATGGCAAGTTGCAAGGTCAGGTCTTCATTAGTGGTTGCGGTGCAAAGGGTGTAGACACCACCGCGCTCGTGCTCATCATCCTCGTCATACTTGTTTGCGCTAAGTTGGTCGTCAGTGCAATAGACATAGGGGTCGATATTAAGCGTGATGTTCCACTCGGTGCGGCAAGTACCGCCATCGGTTACCCAGGGATTTGTCGCGGGAGCCGTAACATCACCCTTGTGGTGGTGGTGGGGAAGTGAACCTACCCAATTACCGGTAATAGTCTCTTCTAATAATGTGGGAACTATCTTGCCATCCTCGGTAGTGTAAGACTTAACCCCCGCAGTCCTGCAGTCGTGCCACTTTGTTATGTTATATGCGGTTGCATCACGGTCATAGTGCACATAGCCGGGCTGGCGTTCAATTATGATTGTCCCATCGGGAAGGAACTTGCCAGAAATGGGCGAAATGGTAGCAATGAGTCCTTCGCCATATCCCTTGCCGCTACCAGCAGGCTGGGTAAAGCATGGGCCGAAATCAGAGAAATTGTAGATAGTGAACTCCCCGTTGCCAGTAGCGTCGGCAATGGCATGGAATGTGCGGGTCTCTCCGTTCTTCACATCAGTCACCTGGGTGTTGTTGAAGTAATGCTTGAACAGGATACAAGAATAGTAATTTTTTGTCACATTCTGGTGATTGGCCTTCTCGGTGATTTCCATGCATATAGCTTTGAAGCGACTTCCATATTCAACCGAGAGGTAAGAACTGTAGTCGTAGTTGTTGTGTGGGAATGTTGCCATGCCTAGCGAATTAATGTTTGAGCTTGTTTCATTCCAGAAATCATCGTGGTTAGACCATAAACCAAATTTTTCTCCATAATAGGAATCTTCAGGATATATTCCGCTGGCAACAGTGGGAGTGCTGCTAAAGGCTAAACCAGATTCATTAAAGCACACAGGATAGAAGCGGATATCATATTTGCCATCCTTTGACTCAAACACCCGGTTTGCATCTTGATTGTAAACATACTCTTTATCACTGAGGTCAATTTCCCAGTCCAGAAGACCGCCAAAGGCATTTTCTACCATAACAGCATTGTCTTTACCTGGAAGTGCTTTGAATTTTACACCACCAAACACGTCCTTAATCCACATGTTAGTAGTCTGCACTCGGTCTGAATGATCGTGATCTGTAGGGTCAACATAATACATGCCGCGGTCCTCTTGGAATGACGCAGAGTAGCACACCATGATGGCATCGCCTTCGCCTGCCGAGAAGCGATTGATAATTGTCTCTGGGCTGTCTTGGGCTTGTGCTGTTAGAGCACATGCTCCCAGCACTGG
>JAGHSP010000047.1 GCA_018065815.1 Candidatus Sodaliphilus limicaballi
CCCGCTGTTAAGGCCGATGCTCAGGATGTAGCTGGCACTTATATTCTTGCCACATCAAACAACTATGGTTCCAAGCACACTAACTATAATGATAAGGTACAGGCTGCCTATGAAGTAGTTATTGAAAAAGCTGAAGATGGCGGCTACGTTGTTTCTAATCTGATGTCAAATTTCACTGGTGGCAAGCCTTGTCCTCTTGCTGCAACATTTGAAAACGGTGTTCTGACTATCGCTCCCGACCAGACATGGGACACTCACGCAACTTATGGCAAAATCGTTCTTGCCAATATAGAAGACTATGCAGCAGATCCTATTGTTCGCAAGCCCATCACATTCGCTATGGACGAGGACGGCAATCTGGTTCAGACTTCTGGTTCTGGTCTGTTGCGCGGTATCCCCGAATATTCTACTGGTAAATACACATTGAACCCCTACCACTCAAAGCCTTGCGTTCTCAAGAAAGCAAACGCTACATTTGAAGCATTTGACTATGACGACAATGTTCCTGTAAACTATGCACTCTGTGTTGAAGCAAACGAAGAAGGAAACGGTGGTGTTGTATATGGCATCGAAAATGGTTTTGTAAGCTACAAAGTGGACGCTCAGGGTAATGTTACCTTTGGTCAAGAAGGCATCGCTTACTCAACAAATTATGGCCAAGGTTCAAACTATGGCTTCGGTATGGGTACTCTGACATCTATTGTCTGGGATACTGACGAAACTACAGGGGAGGGTAAGTGGTACTATTACACACTTGCCTCTTCACCCACAGGCATGCCCGCTCTTGAAGGTTTTCAGATCGAGGAAGGTGATGATGTAACAATTTACACTGAGCCCTTTGCAGTATTTGCTTATTCAAGCCAGTATGGTGGTCTCCGCTTCTCAAGCTATCTTGCAGCTGCTAACGACAAAGCCTTTGGCGCAACTATTAAGTACAGCAATGATCCCGTTACAGCTGTTAACGACCTCCACGTAGAAAAGACTAGCAAGGCTGTTAAGATGATCGAGAACGGTCAGGTAGTTATCGTTAAGGACGGCGTTAAGTTCAACGTAGCAGGCCAGGCTATCAAGTAATAGTTTAGTTGATATAAATCCAACTATATGCTCCCTCGGCACTCCCGCCGGGGGAGTTTTGTTTGTGTTGGCACAAGAGGGAAGGGTGTCGACAACTATCCCTACTGCGCTTCGCTTGTAGTATGTACCGGGTTGTCATGGGTAATGTCCTTGTGTGAAATGTTAACGGCGGCCTTTGGTTTATGTTAATTGAGTTAAATTTAACTTTTCGTGCGTTTATATCTGAAATTATGACTACCTTTGTAGCGTAAATAGACGAGAGGAATTTACTTATCGTTGCTAAATGATTTTATATTAGATAAATGCAACACAAAACAGTGATGTTTGGTATGCGTAACAACAACTCAACAAGCACGCGGGCTTTGACGGCCGACGCGGGTTTTGGCACATTCTTGCATCACACGTCTGTTAATCATTACTTTATGGACAAAACTACGCTACGACAGAGATATAAACGAGGCTTATGTTGTGGCGATTATTGTTTATGTACACTTGTGTGCATCAGCAATAAATAAACAACATAACTTTTTATTAATATTTTAATTTAATTTCTTTTTATTATCAATCATGGTAAAGAAAATTAAGTTTTTGTCACTCATTGTGATGCTCTTCGTGGCATTTTCAATGAATGCGCAGGTAACTACCTCGGCAATGTCGGGTCTTGTTACCGACGAGAACAATGAAACCCTGATTGGTGCAACGGTTATTGCCGTTCACACCCCTTCAGGAACTAAGTACAATGCCGTGTCTAACCTTGATGGTCGTTTCGCCATCCAGGGTATGCGTACTGGTGGCCCCTACAAGGTAGAGGTTTCTTACGTAGGTTACAAGACCAAGACTATCGAAGGCATTACACTCGCTCTCGGTGAGACTACTAATGTCCCCGTGAACATGACTAACGACGCAACACAACTCACCGAGGTTGTTGTTACCGCAGTTGGTTCAAAGTTTGCTGCCGAGAAGACAGGTGCGTCAACTAACATCAGCAGCGCACAGATCCAGGGCATGCCTACTATCAGTCACAGCATCACCGAGCTCACTCGCCTCTCGCCCTACGGTGGCAACGGCATGAGCATCGCTGGTAGCGACGGTCGTATGGCAAACTTCACTGTCGATGGTTCAAACTTCAACAACGACTTCGGTCTGAGCGACAAGCTCCCCGGTGGTGGTAGCCCTATCTCAACTGAGGCTATCGAGGAAATGCAGGTTGTTGTTTCTCCCTACGACGTTCGCCAGTCTAACTTCATCGGTGGTGGCGTTAACGCTATTACCAAGTCAGGTACTAACACCGTCAAGGGTAGTGCTTACTGGTTCCACCGCAACGAGAACCTGCGCGGTTACACTGTTGACCACGTGCAGATTCCCAGCACTATGGAGAAAGACCGCACCACTACTTGGGGTGCTACCCTGGGTGGTCCCATCGTGAAGGACAAGCTGTTCTTCTTCGTATCGGGCGAAATGCAGCAGATCCCCACTGTCGTTAACCGCTGGCGCGCATCTGACAATGGTGTAGGCAACGCTGAAAGCTACATCTCTCGCACAACTAACGCCGACCTTAAGCGCGTGAGCGAGCATGTGAAGGACAAATATGGTTACAACACTGGTTCATGGAGCAACTGGCCTGCCGACGAGAGCAACTACAAGCTGCTTGCTAAACTCGACTGGAACATCAGCGACTTGCATCACCTGTCACTGCGTTACACATACGTAAAGAACCGCATCTGGAACAACCCCAATGCTTCTTCTATGGACGGTGGCACACGTTCTGCTTACAGCCGTGTTTCACAGTACTCAATGTCATTTGCTAACTCAATGTATGGCATGGACAACCTCGTTCACTCAGTAGCTGCTGAGCTCAACAGCCGCCTGAACGACAACATGTCTAACAGCTTCCGCATCACATTCGACAAGAAGGACGACGTTCGCTCTTCTAACTCTTCAGAGTTCCCCTTCATCGACATCCTCGATGGCAGCGGTGACATCAACAACTACATGGCCCTCGGTTACGAGCTCTTCACTTGGAACAACGCTGTTCACAACACCGTTTGGCAAGTTAAGGACGACTTCACTTACTTCCTGGGCAAGCACAAACTCACTGCTGGTCTCTTCTACGAGCACCAGATGGCCGACAACCAGTACATGCGTAATGGTACAGGTTACTACCGCTACAACAGCGTTGACGACTTTATCAACGGCGCTGCTCCCGAGGTAGTATGTCTCACTTACGGTTACGGCGGCAATGACAAGCCCGCTGCTCGCGTTCGTTTCCACAAGCCCGGTATCCTGCTGAGCGACGAATGGAACCCCAGCGATCGCTTGAAACTCACTATGGGTGTGCGTCTCGACGGTCTCTTCTTCCAGAATAGCGACCTCATGCGCAACCAGGCTATCTATGACCTCACTTACTTTGACCACAATGGCAAAGAGCGCCACATCGACACTGGCAAGTGGCCCAATGCTAACGTTACAGTATCTCCCCGTGTAGGTTTCACTTGGGACGTACTCGGCGACAAGACCCTCAAGGTGCGTGGTGGTTCAGGTCTCTTCATGGGCCGCTCTCCCCTCGTATTCTTCACCAACATGCCCACTAACAGCGGTATGGTTCAGTACCAGGCACAGCTTAATGCCAAGAATACCGATATGAACCAGTTTGCTGGCGGTCTCGTTTGCGACGCTAGCGGCAAGCCCACCATCGCTGCTCTGCGCGACAAACTCATCAAGATGGGTTATCCCGAGAACATCACTCCCGAGCAGGGTGCTAAGCCCAGCACAATCAGTGCCGTTAGCCCCGACTTCAAGATGCCTCAGGTATGGAAGAACTCAGTAGCTGTTGACTACAAGCTTCCCGTTTCATTCCCCTTCACAGTTACAGTTGAGGGTATCTTTGAGAAGAACATCAACGCTGCTTGCATCAGCGACTGGTCAATTCCTTCGGCAGGTGGTTTCGCACGCTTCAACGGTGCTGACAACCGTCCTATCTATCCTGCAGGTTACCGCAACCCCAAGACTGCTGCTTTCGTTCTCGAGAACACAAGCAAGGGTTACTTCTGGAGCGCAGTTGTTGAACTTAACGCTCGTCCCGCCGACTGGATCAGCCTGAACGCTTCTTACACTCACAGCGTGCGTAAGGAGATCACTGGTATGCCCGGTAGTGCTGCCGAGTCAGCTTTCACATACGTTCCCACATCAGAGGGTCCCAACCACATCAAGCTGCACAACTCACAGTACATCACTCCCGACCGCTTCAAGGCAAGCGCTTCAATCCACGACAAGGCTAACAACCACTATACATTCTTCTACGAGGCATGGCGTGGCGGTTACAACTACTCTTACATGACTGTTAACGACATGAACAGCGACGGTTACAACTACGACGCTATTTATGTTCCCACTGATGCTGAGGTTGAGAGCGGTGCATTCCGTTTCGTTTCTAAGGATGACCAGACTCGCTTCATGGACTTCCTCCACAACAACAAGAGCCTTAGCCAGTTCCAGGGCAAGTATGCCGAGGGTTACAGCCTGTACTCTCCCTGGGTACACCGCGTAGACTTCGCTTACAAGCACGACTTCAACTTCAAGATTGGCTCAACCAAGCACACTCTCCAAGTGGGTGTTGACATCAAGAACCTCCTCAACCTCTTCAACTCAAGCTGGGGTGTAAGCAAGACTCTCAACACTGCAATTGGTTCAGACGCTCGCATCCTCAAGTATGAAGGTGTTGACGCCGACGGTGTTGCAACATTCTCTACTATCAAGGCTATCAATGGCGACACTAAGCTCTTCCTGCCCAACCACGCTATTGGTCAGACTTGGAACATGGGTCTCAGTGTTAAGTATATCTTCAACTAATTCAACAGTCAATTACAACTATGAACTATAAATTTTTATTTACAGCGTTTGTTGCACTCATGGGCATGGTTCTTGTGAGCTGTAGCGACGAAGAGGCTACTTACTTGAGTGAGATTCGCGTGTCTCAGTCATACGTATCTCTTCCCGTACCCGAAAATAAGAAAACGGTGGCTTCAGCTTCTATTGAAGTGGACGCAAATTCCCCTTGGGCATTCTATGATTCAGAAGATACCAAGGATACTTACAAGATTCCCTCTTGGCTCAAGATCACTCCTCTCAAGGGCGAAGCTGGTAAAACCAAGGTTACATTCGAGGCCGACAGTGCTTCGGGTCGCGAATGCTCGGTCAAAATTTTGTGCGCAGGTAAGGAACAAGTTATCAACGTTATCCAGGGTGTCAAGCACGTAGAGAACGCTACTTGTGCTCAGGTTATCGCAGGTCCCGAAAGCAAGACTTACCGCGTGACCGGTACTTGTTCAGGTATCTACAACACCCAGTATGGTAACTGGTTCCTTGACGATGAAACTGGTCGAATCACTATCTACGGTACTCTCGACAAGAACGGCCAGACTAAGAACTTCGCAAGCCTCGGCATCGAGGTTGGTGACATCATTACCGTTGAAGGTCCCAAGAAAGAATACAAGAACACTGATGGCTCTATTACCCACGAACTTTGTGACGTGACCGTTATCAAGATTGAGAAGTCTCTCATCAAGGTTGTTGACACTGATCCCGCCAACGCTACTGCTCCCGTTGAGGGTGGTGAGGTTAAGTTCAACCTTGATTGCAAGGGTAACGGCGTGAGCGTTGTTATCCCCGACGAGGTTAAGGACTGGCTCACTATGGTTAACGTGACCAGCGGTGCTAACCCCGTTGTAGTATTCAAGGTTGCTCCCAACGCAGCAGGTGACCGTCAGGTCGATGTTACTTTCAAGACAACTGATGCAAACGGCAAGGAGTACACAGCCGTTGCTACCGTTTACCAGAAGGGTGCTATCGTTGACAGCAATATCGCTGACTTCCTCGCTGCCGAGGTTGGCAATACTCAGTATCGTCTCTCGGGTGTCGTAGTAGGCGTTACCGACGCTGCAAAGGGTCGCTTCACTATCCGCGACTACTCAGGCGAAGTTTATGTTTACAACGCAGCAGAATTCAACGCTAAGGTTGGTGACATCGTTACTGTAGAAGGTAAGCGCGCTGCTTTCAACGGTACTGCCCAGGTAGGTTCAGGTGTAGTGATGAACACTATCCCCGTTACTAAGGTGTCTATCGAGGAGTTCCTCAACAAGGAGGACAACAAGGACGTTTACTACATGGTAACCGGTACAATCGATGAGATTGCTAACGCTACCTATGGTAACTTATATCTGAAGAGCGAAGGTGACACTCGCGTATATGTTTACGGTACTTATCCCGGTTGGGGTGCTACTGGCGACGCTCGCAAGAACCTCATTGCTACACTTGGCCTTGAGGTAGGCGATGAGCTCACAGTAATCGGCAGCAAGACCACTCACAATGGTACTCCCCAAGTTAACAACGGTATCTACTTCGGACACGTGAAGTAATTAAACCGAGTTAAATAATAAAAAGGGGTTGTTTCTCGTTAAATGAGAAACAACCCCTTGTTTCAATTTCTAGACATTCTAGATATTCTAGAAAAATATAAAATAACTATGAAGAAGCTTTTATTCCTCATTCTATTTCTTGCTGCGGCAGTCGGTGCTATGGCTGCTGGTCGCGACAGTTACACTGTGGTCGTGTCGCTTGATGGTTTCCGCTGGGACTACGTTGACACCTACGACACTCATTTCCTCTCGGTGATGGGGCGCAACGGCGTGCGTGCGGTGATGACACCGTCGTTCCCCAGCAAGACGTTCCCTAACCACTACACGCTAGCCACTGGCCTCGTGCCCGATCACCACGGAATCATTGCCAATCAGTTTAAAATGGCTAGAAGCGGTCGCATTTTCTCGCTGGGCAACGATGTGGCACGCGACGGCAAGAAGTATGGCGGCGACCCGCTGTGGCTCACAGCCAAGCATCAGGGCGTTACCAGTGCTACGGTCTATTGGGTGGGCAGCGACGTGGCTGTGCAGGGCGATCATGCCAACTACTGGAAAGACTATAACCAGAAACCCTTGCTCACTCCCGATGAGCGAGTTAGCGAGGTGATAAAGCTGCTCAAGAAGCCCGAGGACAAACGCCCGCACTTGGTGATGGCCTACTTTGAGCAGCCCGACTCTCATGGGCACAAGTATGGCCCCATCTCTCGCCCCACACGACGTGCCATGGAGTATATGGACTCGCTGATGATGGAACTTTACAAAGGCCTCATGGAGCTACCCATTGCCGATGATATCAACTTCATCGTAACCGGTGACCATGGCATGACCTACCTGAGTCCTGAACGGGTTGTGCCCATCAATAAATACATTAATAGCTCTTGGGTTGACAATATCTGCAACGATTTCCCCACGTTGCTTTATTGCAAGAAACCCGAGTATGTGGACTCATGCATCAACGCTCTCAAGAATGTGGACCACCTGCGCGTGTGGCGCAAGGGAGAGTGCCCCGAGTATCTCAACTATGGCAACAACGAGAACATGGGCGATGTGATTGTGCTGCCCGACCTCGGGTGGAAATTCACCGATGGCAAGGTGGGATTGAACACTGGCAGCCACGGCTTTGACCATACTTATAGCGACATGTGGGTGGCATTCCAAGCCATAGGCCCCGACTTCAAGCATGGCTACCAGCGCAAGGAGACATTCCGCAACGTGTGCATCTATCCCCTCGTGTGCCATCTGCTGGGTATCACTCCCTCCCCCAACGACGGCAGCCTCGACGAAGTGCGTGACCTGCTCAAATAACGAGCTTCCAGTTCCAAACCTTATGGGACTCCCCGCGCGGATTACACAGATTGCACGGATTATTATTTCGATTCAGCTTTCTTGTAGATGTCACGTTGTTTACCATCCTAGCAGCATGAAATACGGTAGCTAGTTCTCGCCAGTCCCCGCGCGAATCTCACAGATTGCAAGGATTATTTTGTTCTGTAGATTCTCGTATTAGCTGATTTTGGGATTAGCTGATTTTTTGATTAGCGGTAATTGACGACGGAGTCGTCACATTGCATCGTAACCGATGGTCGTAGACCGTCGGGTAAAGTAACACACTCCATACGACCTCGAAGGGGTCGCACTTTCCCATTTAACTTTGCTTTTTCCAAGGAAAAACCATACCTTTTGGTATGGGATAAAAAGGTGATTAAATTAATATCACATGCTGTGGTAGCAAGTTATTTGCTGATTCTTTATTCCGTACCTAAAGGCACGGGTAATTATTATCTATTTTTACAGCCATTTCGGCGTACCCACGGCACGCCAACATGGCTGCCTACAATATCTCATCCCCATAGGGATGTTTCACCTACTCTCCCTATCTATTTCTTGCCCCACCAACCAGAAAAATCCGCTGATTCCAGATAACACAGATTCAGTAATAATAAATTAAATCAGTGAGATTAGTGAGATCTGCGCGGGGAAGTTCTGTTGAATAGTTACTTGCTTTGTCTGAGGTTGAGAATAAAAAAGCACCGTTACCATTCGCTGGCGGCGGTGCTTCAACTATATAAAAACAATAATGAAAAGACTTTCTTTATACCTTGCGGCCCATTGTGTAAACGGCCTTGAGGTTGAGGTCGGCATCCATGAACAGGAAGTCGGCGTCTTTGCCTTTCTCGAGCGTTCCCTTGCGGTCGAGAATGCCCATGATGCGTGCAGGTGTCTCGCTTGCCATGCGTGAAGCATCTTCGAGTGGTATTCCTGCTATCTGCACCATGGTGCGAATGAGTCGGTCCATAGTTGCGACGCTTCCTGCCAGTGCCGAGCGGTCACTGAGCTTGCACACGCCGTCCTCAATGATGACGCGCGGGTCAAATGCCTTGGCATTCTCGCATGCCGTAACGGCAAGAGCATCGGTGATGAGAGCCGTGCGTTCCACGCCCTTGAGTTGATACACGAGCTGCAGTATGGGAGCAGGCACGTGAATGCCGTCGGCGATGATTTCCACGTCCATGTTGGGCATGAGATATACGCTTTCGACTGTTCCGGCATGCTTGTATTCACGCACGTTGTGGAAGCCAGTCATAGCGTTATAGAAGTGCGTTGCAAGGCTATATCCTGCCTTGTAACCAGCTGCAACGTGCTCATACTCGGCAGCAGTGTGTCCTATTGCTGCCACAATGCCTTTGTCGGCCAGATAGCGTCCCATCTCGATGGCTCCGGGGAGCTCGGGGGCAACGTCCCAGCGACGCATGCAGTCGTAGTCCTCAATGATGTGGCGGTATTCCTTCTCGTCGGGATTGCGGATGATTTCGGGCATCTGCGCACCTGCTTTCTTGAGGTTGAAGTAAGGGCCTTCGAGATGCAGTCCCATGATGATTGAGTCTTTCTCTTTCATGAGAGCGCTGCAAGTCTCGCATGCATCTTCAATCATGGGCAGCGTAGAAGACGAGAGGGTGGGGTAGATGGCAGTGGTGCCATATTTGAGATGAGTCTCGGAAGCCACTTTAAATGCCTCGGGCGTGCCTTCCATGAAGTCGCGTCCACCGCCTCCGTGGCAGTGCATCTCTATGCCTCCGGGAATGACGTGCATGCCCTGGGCATCGATGTGCTCGGCACCATCGATGAGATTGCTGTCTTTTTTTACCTCGATAATATGGCCATTGTCGATGACTAACGAACCACCGTTTATCCATCCCTGAGGCGTAAGGATGTGACCATTAAGGATTTGAGTTAACATTAATTTGTTTAGAGGTTGAAATTGTACTATTTTAATGCAAAGATACATTATTATTTTTACATAGCATAGGAT
>JAGHSP010000106.1 GCA_018065815.1 Candidatus Sodaliphilus limicaballi
ATTTATAAACTACATTATGAAAAAGTATTTACTTTTACTCGTTTCGGCCGTAGCGCTTGCATTCAACGCTCATGCTTTTGACCAGAAGAGTTATTTCTTTACATTCCGTGCAACTGTTGAGGCAACAGGTGCTGGTAAGGCTTACGTCTCATTTGACAGTTATGACGAGGCAAGAAACAACCAGGCGACAGTTGCTGAAAAGCACTGGTCAACCCAACAGACTTCAAAGCCCAGCGTTTACAATGATGGTGACGTTCATTTGTATTACACAACTGCAGCTGAAGAGGGTTCAGTATTCAAGGCTCTTGTAAACAAGGCTACAGGTCAAGTTGTTAAGAGAAACACTGGTTTCGGCACTGAAGGTCGCATCGACAGCTTTAAGAGCTGGATGATGTGCGGTCAGTTTGACGACGATCACGAGGCTGATTGCATCGCTCAGCACACTGAGGAGGTTAACAACCACGTTGACTCAGCTTACATCGCTGTTTTCCGTCCCGCAGACGTAACTCCCGCTTTGGTTTCTTTCGACAAGGAGTCTGGCGAATATGAGGAGTCTGTAGCTGTTAAGGCTAACGTAGAGAACCTTCCCGAGTTCTGCCAGCTCGTGTACAAGTTTGAGCCCAAGGTTGCCGAGAGCATCGCTCTCCAGGCAGTTCCCGCTGGTTTCGAGGTATATCCCGAAGAGGGTGTAACAATCACTGAGAGCGGTAAGCTCACAGTTGTTGCAGCCGACGTACTCACTGGCGAAATTTATGGCGGTAGCGAAATTGAATATGTTATCAAATCTCCTGTGACTGGCATCAACGACATCAACGTTAACGCTGTTAAGGTTGTTAAGACTATCGAGAACGGTCAGGTTGTTATCGTTAAGGACGACGTTAAGTACAACGTGGCTGGTCAGGTTATCAAGTAAGAAAGATAATCATTCCATAAAAAATGGAGGACGCTCAATTGAGCGCCCTCTTTTTTTGACAATATTTTGCAGTTAAAATCATCATAAAACAACAAATTGAACGTATCAATTAACTGAAATAGAGAAAATTTTATTACCTTTGCATCGATTTATTAAATCACTATTAAATTTGGGCAAGATGAAGATGCAGATTAGAGATAAGGATTTCAAACTCATAGCAGAGCGTGAACGTCCGTCAAAGGTGAAGGCTCCTACAACCTTCATCCATACACTTCGTCGTATTGGTGACAAACCTGCGCTAAAACCATTTGTCAAGGAATTTTCACTGTAACGATGGGGGTTTACACTAAGAAATACGATACAGTGGTAGATAGATTGATAAGTGAATGCGCAATCTATCCTGCTTTTGACATAGATACTGCCAAAGTATTACCCAAGGGATTCAAAACATTGAAAGCCGTGTGGGACACGGGCGCTGACACCACCTGTATTCACCCTCGTATAGTAAAAGAGTTGGGTCTTGAACCATATGGTCAGATAGAGATTGAAGGCTATGGCGGTGTGGAGATAGACGATACATACGCTGTTCATCTGAAACTCCCTACGGGTGATTGGGCATTCTGCATTGAAGCCTCTGCCAGCGACAACCTAAAATCCTTCGACATAATCATTGGTATGGATGTGATAGGATTCGGAGATTTCTGTTTTACCAATAAAGACGAAAAGAGTTGTTTCTCTTTTAGAATCCCAAGTGAAGAACATATCGAATTGAAATAAGCATTGAGCTCGGCCTGTAGGTTGGGCTTTTATTTTGCCTTTACCCCCAGTCTTCAGTTGCCTTGGGCTAGTAGCGACATTGCGCTTGCAGCGCGCCGTCATTTCGAGACTTTTGTCACACCCTCGTGTCGGCTTTCAGCCTCTCAGTATATTTTCAACAAAAAAATCAGTGAGTGAGATCTGCGCGGTCCCTGCTCTCATCATGCGTTGACTTGGACTTTGAAACCTGCGGCTCGCATGCGCTGGGCTATGGTTTCGAGTTCCTCGGCGGTGACTTTTGTGAGGGTTTCGGCAGGTGTCTTGCGGTCTATGCTGTAGAGCATCACTTCACGAGGCTGTATGGCCTTGTATGCCTCGATGAGGGCGTTGACCTCGGCTTCGGTAGTGTTGTCAAAACGATGTCCTTCCCACTCGCCACGCAGCATCATCGTCTGCACCACGCACTGGCCGGCAAACTGCTTGAGGTCCTCGATAACACCTTCGGGGATGACGTTGGGCGACGACGGACGGTTCACCAGCCTGAAAGTAGCGGCAAGTGCCGAGTCCAGTTTCACGATGTTGTTGTCCACGAGTTTCAGTGCCTCGGCGACATGTGGCTTGCCCGCCATGGTCGAGTTAGTGAGCACGCTCACCTTTGCCTCGGGGTAGTAGGTGTCGCGCAGTCGCATCACGTCTTTCACGATGTCGAGGAACAAAGGGTGGACAGTGGGCTCGCCGTTGCCCGAGAATGTGATCACGTCGAGTGGTTCGCCCGCTGCATGCATCGCCTCGAGTTTGCGTTTAAGACCTTTTTTAACGGCTTCGCGCGTGGGTATGCCGTCTTTGCCAGGTCCCTGGGCATTAAATCCGGCCTCGCAATAGAGGCAGTCAAATGAGCATATCTTGCCATCATTGGGCATGAGGTTGATACCCAGCGAGACACCCAGGCGGCGGCTCTTGATGGGACCGAATATCGTGCTGTGGAATAATACTGTCTGCATAGTTTTTTATATGATTTAATATAGGCTACATAGGCTAGAAGGGCTACATAGGCTATAGGTTATTTATCAGGTTGAGGTACTGCTTTGCGATGATGCTTGAGTCGAAGTGCACTATGACCCACTCGTGGAGTTGCTCGCGGGTGAGGCCGCAATTAGCAGCCCACTCGATGCCTTGTGCTATGCTCGCTGCGTCCTGGCTACCTGTCACGTAACCGTTAGTGAGATGCTTCACGATGTCCACTTGCCCGCCGTCGCCGGTGGTGACTGGAACGCATCCGCTCGACATCCCTTCAACGAGCGTGTAGCCGAATGACTCATATCTCGACGTGGACAGCACGATGTGGGCCTGGCGGTAGAGCGGTCTCACGTCATCGACATATCCCACATAGGTGTGCGGCACAGCGATGCCATCGAGCAACGACGTGTCGCGCAAGCCGCCGTAGAGCAGCAGGTGCAGCTGCGATGCCAGTTGCGGATTGTGCGTCGCGATGTGATTCATCGCGTCAGTCATGAGGTCAAATCCCTTGACGGGGTCGTCAAGGCGGGCGGCACCCATCACTATCACCTTCGTGCCTTGTGGCAGGTTCAGGTTTCCTGGTTCGTAGTTGCAGGGGAAGTCGCTGGCGGGGAACGGATTCCCTATCACGCTCAAACTGGCAGTTTTCAAGAGCGTGCTGTTGCGGCAGCATTGTGCGAGCCAGTTGCTCACGCTCACGAAGTGGATGTTGTGCGCTCCGTAGAGCCGTGCCTTGGCCTCTTGTGTGGCTGTGGACAGGTCTCTGCCGTTCTTTCCCGTGAGCGGACAAGTGTGGCACATGGTCTCATAGGCGCGGCACTCATAGGCATGGTGGCATGCACCAGTGCAGTTCCACATGTCGTGCATGGTCCATATCACAGGTTTGCCTAGCGAGAGCAGTTTGTCGAGCGACTTGAACGACAGCATCCCTTGGTTAATCCAGTTGAGGATAATCACGTCGGCAGCTTTGACCCATGGATGACGTGTCAAGTCCAGTCCGTGTGATGCCGTGTCGATCTTGAACAGTGTGCTGCGGTCCATACCGTTGCGCATGAATATGCCCAGGCGCTCGGCAAGGAAATTGTAGCGGTTGCGCCACTTGCCGCCCACGCTGGCCACATGACCGTCGCTGTTGCTGTTGTCGATCACGAGCATGCGGGC
>JAGHSP010000057.1 GCA_018065815.1 Candidatus Sodaliphilus limicaballi
ATTTTTACAAAAATGAAACCGGCTGGAGCTTTGTGAACTCCAGCCGGTTGTTATGTGGAATGATGAAGTATTACTTCATGACCTTCTTGACAGTCTTGCTGCCGTCGCTGTAGATGGTTACAACCACGTTGATACCATCATAAGGACGGTCGCTTACCTGACCGTTGACATTGATGTACTGTACTTTCTCTACTGTCTTAACGTCCACGTCGTTCAGGCCAGAGATTTCTTCAGGAGCAACTACGCCTTCGCCTGTGTTGTAAACCACGGGAGTCAAAGAAGCGCTGTAACCGTTGAAGCCATACTGACGCACGATTGAAGGATAGTCCTTGAAGCACATGTCGGTGTCGAGGCCGTAGCCAGCAGCGAGACCCTGTGAAGCAGCACCGTCGGTGTACTGGAACATACCGTAACGGGTCTTATACTTCTGGGTGTAGTTATCTACATAGTTAGCATAAGGATAGTTTGCAATCCAGCACTCATACTTCTGGCAGATTTGTGCAGTGGGAACCCAGTGGCCGCTGTAGTCCTCGTCGAGCCATGAAGCATAGCCGTAGAGACCCACGAGATAGCCCTGAGAAGCAACCTTGTCGAGGAATGTGAGACAGATGCTCTTAGCGTCGTCGCCATACTGGCAGGGATCCTCAAAGTCTAAGTAGATGGGATATTCAAACTTCTTGCCTGCGATGTAGCTGAGGCACTTGTTGGCCTCGGCGAGAGCCTCGCTTGCGTTCTCGGCATAAGAGTAGAAGTAAGCACCCACATCGAGACCAGCAGCCTTGGCAGCAGCATAGTATTCCTCGAAGCGGTAGTCCTTGCGAGTGATGAAACCACAGCGCAGGATCACATATTTATAACCAGCAGCCTTAACAGCATTGAAGTTAAAGCCTACGCCCTGGTGCTCGCTCACGTCGATACCATAAGCAAGAACGTTGCCCGAACCTCCGCGGCCGCCCTGGTAGCTAGCATAGCCAGAGCCTTGCACTGCCGTTGTGGGCAGGAAGCTCCACTTCTGGGCATCAGTGTTGTTGCTTTGGTAAAGCTGAACATTGGTGCCGGCAGTGAGTGTGCCGCCATTAACGTCGAGAACGTAATTAGTGTTGAGCTTGCTCTTGATGGTGTAAGAACCGTCGTCGTTGAGAGCGAGATCCCATTCAGAATCGGCAACGTTGTTCCAATCCCAGATGTGGACATTAGTGCCGTTAGCAGCATTGCCGCCATACACGTCAAGAACACGTCCGGCATGAACAGCCTTGAGGGTGTAGAAACCATCGCTCAGACGAGTAACGGTGAACTTGTGGTGGTTAGCGTTAGGATCAATAGTCCAGATGCCCACGTTAGTTCCATTAGCACTGTTGCCGCCTTGAACGTCAAGACCGAGGGCCTTGTTGGCGAAGCATGCGATGTTGTAAGTTCCGTTAGCCACGGGAACAGCGATCTTGCCAGCATCAGCTGAAGTTTTGTTTCCTGCCTCGTCGTAAGCATAGATGTGAGTGATGTAGAAACCGAACTCATTCTTGTGCTCGCTAGTCTTAACAGTGAATGTAGCGGTGTTGCCGCTGATCGAAGCGGTGTGCCAGATGATGTCGTCCTGGCCGTTAGCATCGGTCCAAGTGGGCATCCTCACTGAAGTCACGCCCACATTGTCCTTGACTGTACAAGTCACCTTGTAGCCGCTCTGGTTGACATCGGTAACCTTGATGTCGCTGATAGCGGGAGCCTGGGTGTCGGCCACAGGCTCGGGCACTGTGACAACAGCAAGAGGCTTGCAGGTCTTAGCGTCCTGGTTGTTGTAAGCATAGATGTGAGTGAGGTAAGCGCCGCGCTCATTCTTGTGGTCGCTCACTTTGACAGTGAATGTAGCGGTGTTGCCGTTGAGAGTAGCCTCGTGCCAGATGATGTCGTCCTGGCCGTTAGCAACAGTCCAAGTGGGCATCTTCACGCTCTTGATACCGTTCTTGTCGGTAACGGTGCAAGTCACGGTGTAACCGTTAGCAGTGATATCGGTCACCTTTGCGGCGGTGATTACGGGAACTGTCTTCTCTACAGAAACCTTGTTGAACACCCACTTTTGAGCAGCAGTGCGGTTGCCCACGTAGCCCTGGATGTTGGTGCCGTCGGCCATGGTGCCGCCGTTTACATCGAGGAAGAGACCGTTGCGGTTAATCACATAGTATGCGCCGTTGCCAGCGTCCTTGATTTGCCACTGCTGGGCATTGTTGGTGATAGCGGTGTTAGTGTATTGCTGCACGTTAGCAGTATTGTCAATTGCAGCGTTCTCCACGTCGAGTGCCATGCCGCTGTGCAATGCGGTGATTGAGTAGTAGCCATCGCTCAGGTACTTAACTTCCCACTTCTGGTTGTCGCCATTGTTGTTGGTCCACAAGTGCACGTTAGCGTTCTTGTCCTTAGAAGCGCCCGATACGTCAAGCCCAAAGTTCTTGTTGGCCGAGCTGTTGATGGTGTAGATACCGTTAGCAAGTGTCTGTGTGCCGTCCACAGCAACCAGTTTCCACTTCTGAGCCTTGCTTGAGTTACCAGCCCACACCTGAATGTTTGTGCCGTCTTCATACTTGCCGTTGCTAACATCAAGGAACAGACCGTTCCTGTTCACAACATAGAAGCTACCGTTGCCGGCATCCTTGAGCATCCAGTAAGAAGCATTGTCGCCGCTCTTGAAGGGATACTGCTGCACGTTAGATGACTTGTAACCGCCGCCATTAACGTTGAGCGACATGCCACTGTGCTTGGCAATGATTGAGTAGTAGCCCTCGCCCATGTACTTAACGGTCCACTTCTGGTTAGCGCCGGTGCCCAGTGTCCACAGGTGAACGTTAGCACCGCTGTCCTTGGAAACTCCCGAAACGTCAACGCCGAAGTCGAAGTAGCTAGCATTGCGTATCTGGTAATCGCCGTCGGGGATTGACTGTGCGGCATCAACGGGGATGAAGAACCACTTCTGGTCATTAACCCTGTTGCCGGTCCAACCCATGACGTTGGTACCGTTGGCAAACGAGCCATTATAGACATCCATGTAGAGTCCGTTGTTGTTGACGATGTAGTAAGCACCGTCGCCAGCATCTTGCAGCGACCAGTTCTGAACTGCAGTGCCGTCAACATCATACTGCTGCACGTTGGTACCGTCGGCCGATTTTGCCATATACAAGTCAAGGTTCTTACCGCTGTGAACAGCCTGGATGTTATAGTGATCCTTGCTGAAGGTAACCTTGAACTGCTGCTGCTTCACGCCTGTGTACTCCCACAGCTGCACGTTAGCCTCGTTGGCATTTGAACCGCCCGACACGTCAAGACCGTACTTGGGGTTGCTGTAACAAGCGATGCGGTAAGTGCCGTTGGGCAGGTTCTGGCTGCTCTGGGTTGTAGTTGTAGGTGTGCTGCCGTAGTTAGTGTTGGCAGGCACGTTGTAAGAAGATACGTACCAGTAGCTGGTCACACGGCTGAGCACGGTGTTCTGGTTGTAGCCGCACATCTGACCCTGATAAGTGTTGGCCAGAGGACGACGGCCGAAATATACAGGAGCCGAAGAGTCGCCGCTATACACAACACCGTTCTCGATGTCGGTCACCCACTGCGCATGAGGAATGCTTGAGACATAGATACACACGCCCTCGGGGTGAGCAGCAAGAATACCTTGCAGCTGCGAAACAGTGAGACCGTTGACATAAGCTTGATTAACATTGAAGGTACATCCTGCAAATGAGCAAGAATAGCTTGCACGCTGACCTGCGCCATTGATCCAGCTGTAAGGCCAAAGCGACGACTCGGTGATCGCAGTCCAGTTAGAGTTGTTGCTCAGGTACATGCGAGCACGAAGCATCATTGCATTCGACACCAGCGTACATGTGTAGTTAGTCTGCTGGGTCAAGTACAAATTGTTCGGATAAGGAACAGCAGCGTCAGCCTTGGGTGCAAAAGCAAGTCCCGCGCACACCAGTACGGTTGCGAGCACAGCATGCATCACCTTCGTGATTCGTTGCATTTTCATCATAAAATTTGTAATTTGTTTTTGTTTTGTGAAAAATAAATTAATTTAATGTTTAGTTAGCAGTACAAGGTCAAGCTGTTTTGAGTTGTCGCAACATAAAAAGCCATATACGCACTTCTTTAAACCGTCTAGCACAAATTGCCGCACCACCATCCAATCACTGATGCACAACAACTTATCTCACGCTGCCGTCAAGTTATAAAAAGCCACCTGTATATTTATCCTGTAGGTAACAGTGCCACACAACGCTTTATGGTAGTTAAACGCTATGCAGTAGTGTGCAAATTTAGTTAAAAATTTTTATATAT
>JAGHSP010000159.1 GCA_018065815.1 Candidatus Sodaliphilus limicaballi
CAAAGAACAATTATATATAATTTTTATACAATTAAATAAAATGAGAAAGAATATTGTAGCAGGTAACTGGAAGATGAACACTACAGTACAAGAAGGTGTTCAGTTGGCAAAGGAAGTAAACGAGGCTGTTGCAGCTGTAGCTGACCTGAAGTGTGACGTAGTAGTGGGTGTTCCCTTCACTCACCTCACAAGCGTTGTTGCTGCCGTTGAGGGTGGCAAGGTAGCTGTATCGGCTGAAAACTGCGCCGACCACGCCAAGGGTGCTTACACTGGCGAGGTTGCTGCTTCTATGGTCGCTTCAACAGGTGCACAGTATGTAATCCTGGGTCACAGCGAGCGTCGCGAATACTACAACGAGACTATCGAGATCCTCAAGGAGAAAGTTGACCTGGCTCTTGCTAACGGTCTTAAGATCATCTTCTGCTGCGGTGAGACTCTTGCACAGCGCAAGGACGGTTCTTACTTCGACGTGATCAAGAAAGAAATCGAGGGTTCGCTCTTCCACCTCAGTGCAGAGGACTTTGGCAAGATCGTTATCGCTTACGAGCCCATCTGGGCTATCGGTACAGGCGAGACTGCAACCAGCGACCAGGCCGAAGAGATCCACGCTTTCATCCGTGGTTTCCTCACCGAGAAGTATGGCGCTCAGGTAGCCGACGACACAACTATCCTTTACGGTGGTTCTTGCAAGCCCAGCAACGCTCCCGAGCTGTTTGCTAAACCCAACATCGATGGCGGTCTCATCGGCGGTGCTTCACTCAAGTGCGCTGACTTCATGGGTATCGTTACCGCTTTCTAATCAAAGCATAATCATCAACCCCATCAAAGAGGCTGTGCCCACAAAGGCGCAGCCTCTTTTTCAAGATAAGACTTCCCGCGCCGATATCGCTGATCTCACAGAATTAATATTTTATTTCAGCACACAGGGCGCTAACATTGCAGGCTTTATGAAAGTTGCACGTGCAATGATGGCACAAGGTGTACTTTAAGGCGGCCGTCGAACCTCTGCCAAATCACGCGATAGTCATTCGTGCAAATTCTGAGTATTTTAAGGCATCGTCATTCGTGCTAATCTTGGATCAGCGGATTTTTCCGTTGGGTAATTGACGACGGAGTCGTCACATTGCATCGTAACCGATGGCCGCAGGCCGTCGGGAGGCATATAGCAACCGACCTCGAAGGGGTCGCACAAACGGTATGCCCACAACGTGGCATCCACCGGAAAAATCCGCTGTCATCCGTGCTAATCTGTGCATGAGATGTGTTGCGTCACTCCTTAATTAGCCAATAGTGAGATTTTCTTTTTTCAAGCTGTTGAATATTAACGATTTGTGATTTAAAAAATGAGATGTAAATGTAATAAGAAAATCAGATTTATTTCATAATTTTGCATCGTCAAAACAAATACAACCGAACCCTCTGAAATTTGAATGTTTGAATTAGAATCCAGAGGGTATCGAATAATAAATTACATTTTTGGGGTTCTTAGGACGTCTGCTCACTACATCGGATGAACGTGACGGAGTGGAGCACAGAAACTCCGAGTCCTCCAAGGCCAAAAACTAGATAAAAAGAACCGTCCCTATTATCTAATGCTGGGCGATTTTTTGGTAACATCCGATACTTCAGTAAATTTGAAATATTCACAAAGTCATGAAGAAATTTTTATTTTTATTCTTAATTGTTTCGTTTGATTTCGCCTGTTCTTATGCTCAGAATATTGACTTGGAATATAAAATCACAAGCATTGAACAGTCAAGCGGACACCGAACAGTTCATCAAAATAAGTTCAAATTACCATTATTTGTATTCAAGGATACCAATGCAAAAGATAAAATAGAAAAGCTGGCGTTTGGAGCCTTGGCTGACGACGTCCCATTATTACTGGAATTCTGTAATGACATGAAGGAGGTAAACATTGATGGCGAAAAGGTCAAGTATAATCTTCGTTTGATGACTTTCCATTATGAGTACAAGGGATATTCTATAGACTCCCTAGATAAGGTTATCGATGGATGTTGCTATATTGGAAACCAGTTGTGTTACATAAAAGGCAAGTACCTTATTCAACAGATGTATGAAAAAACCGACAAGTTTGTCGATATAGAATTCATGTCATCCCCCGATGCTTGTATATGTGAAGAGCTTACAGAATATCTAATTATAGATGAAGACAGCATACGTCGAGTTCCTCATGATTGTTGGGATGATGATTGTATCGCATTTGGCTGGACTGACGAAGCTCCTGTGTTTGAAGGTGGGAATATTTCACTTAAACATGCTATTAATTCCGAAGTGTTTAGGAGTCACAACTATAAGGGCGAACGGGTTGTTGTAAAATTCATCATAGACAAAAATGGAAAGGTAAAGAATCCCCACATCGTAAAGGGTGCAAACCCAAGTTTTGATGAATGCGCATTAAATGTTGTATCAAACCTGAAAGGCTTTAAAGCCGGCATGTATAAAGGAAAGCCAGTTAATGTTTATATGGAAATATCTGTTCCCTATAATTTTTGAATAATTTGTTAAGGTGGGTTCTATTAATTATGTCGAGGTGATTTTGAGAAAGAAATGTTTTGAGTAGTTTGGCATGAAGAGGGAGCGAAACGCCCTGCAAGGGCAAAAACTAGATAAAAAGAACCGTCCCTATTATCTACCCTGCAAGGGCAAAAACTAGATAAAAAGAACCGTCCCTATTATCTAAGGATTTTCTGGTGGGTAATTGACGACGGAG
>JAGHSP010000276.1 GCA_018065815.1 Candidatus Sodaliphilus limicaballi
ATACAATTTTCTTCGTTAACTACCTCTTTCAGGGGACTCACGTCAACCGATATCCCGTTATCTTCTATGTTATTACAATTGCAGGAACACAAGAAAATTAACGAACAAAAAATAATAGATAAATTCCTCATCTTTAAATTTTTGCTGATTTGTAATAATCTGTAAATATCTGCCAAAAACAGAAAAAACTAGATAAAAAGAACCGTCCCTTTTATCTAGTTTTGGGTTTATTTTCGGAGGTTCTTGTAGAGTGCGGTGACTTTGTCGTAGAAGTTGTCGTAGTTGAGCTCGCGGTTGAAGTCGTCGTGGGCTTGCTGTCCCATTGCCTTTCTTGACTGGGGCTCGTCGATGAGCATCTTGATGGCTGCTGCGAGTTCATACTGGTTGCCGGGTGTGACGAGGATGCCGTTCTTGCCGTTGATGACATACTCGTGCTGCGCGCCGTTGCTGGTGCCTATGTGGGGCTTGCCTTGCATCATGTATTCAAGATTGGAGATGCCCAACGCTTCGGGTGCTACCGATGGCAGGACGCCCATGTCGCACTGGCTGATGAACTTGGTGATGTTGTCGCAGAATCCCATGAGCGTGACGTTGCGCACGAGTTGGTTGGCAACGATGAATCCCTTTATCTCGGTTGTGAACTTGCGGCTGCCCTCCCCCATCACCACGAGGCGGTAGGTCTTGGGGTCGAGTTGTGTGATGGCTTTGAGCAGGACGTCGATGCCCTTGTCGTGCGACAGTTTGCCGTGATACATGATGAGCATCTGCTCGGGAGCGATGTTGAGGGTCTGCCTCAAGTCGGGCACCTGTGTGTCTTCGAGCAGCGGGTTGGGGAGCACGCTGTCGCGTATCACGCACGACTTGGTGACGTCGAGCTTGGGCGCGCTGCCTATGAACTCGTTGCGCGAGAGCTCGGAGGTGAAGATGAGGTGGTCTATCGAGTTGTAGATCTTGCGGTAGAGGTAGTTGGTGCGCGGGTGATAGATGCCGTGCACGGTCATGATGATGGTGGTGTTGCGGTTCTCGCTCACACGGCGTGCCCACACGGCGAGGAAGGCGTCGTGGAAGGTGTGCACGTGCACGATGTTGTGTCCCTTGCGCAGCTGGCGGGCGAAGCGCATGGGGCTGTCGAGGTCGGTCATGCCCTTGAGGGGAAGGATTGATACGGGCACTTCGAGTTTCCTGAACTGCTCGAGCACTGTTTTGTTTTTCTTGCACACGACTTCCACGTAGAAGCGGTCGTCGTGACGCAGTCTTGAGACGAGGTCGTAGGCATATTGCTCTGCCCCACCCCAGGTTTTGCCTGATACTATATGGAAAACGTTGATCATGTCTAGTCTTTTTAGGGTAATTGGTTGAGGAGTATGTTGGTGATTAGGTTAATGTCGGTAATGTCGGTGACTTGGTCCCCGTTCACGTCGGTGCTGGCGTTGGTGTAGTAACCGAGGTTGCCATTGAGCGCTGCGTTGACGACGATGTTGAGATCCTCGATATCGACAATGTGGTCGTTGTTGACGTCACCAAGCAATGGTTGCTGGTAGCGGTTGGCGTCGAGGTAGCTCATGCGTTGCTCTATCCAGCTGGTGGCATATTGCAGTTCGCTGTCGATGTTGAGTTCGCGGCCGTTGAGGTCGGAGTCGTGCGACCATCTTGCTTGCTCTCGTGCCACAGCGCCGCAGTCGGTGATTTCCTTGACGGCGGCAGTGTATCGCGCGATGAGGCTTTCGGTGCCGAGCACTCCCTGGCGCAGCTCGTTGTAGCGGGCGAGCGACTGCTTGTAGTAGATCGACGAGGGTCGCATGATGGCGGTGAAGATGGTGTTTCCTCCGCTGAACTTTCGCGTGGGCGACATGGTTTCGGGGTGGAAATCGGCGGGGTTCCAGTTGCCTCCCATGCTGGTGTCGAGGTCCCACACGGCCAGCGAGAGCTTGGGCGATGCGGGGGTGTCGTAGGTGTACCAGTAGATGTTCTTGGCATAGTTGTCGATGCCCAGGATGGTCTGCAGGAATATCTCGTAGTCGATCATGACGGGCATGTCGAGGTAGGTGTGTGCCTTGAGGTTGAAGTCGGTCATCGAGGCTGTGTCGCAGAAGAGTATGGTCTGGCCCAGTGCGGTGCCGTAGTCGGTGGGGCTCACCTCGTCCAGTTCGGGGTACTTGGTCTCAAGGCCGTTCCACTCTTCCTGCGTGTTGTCGTAGGGGCTGAAGAGGTGGAACGTGGTGCATCCGGTGAGCGTCGAGGCTTTCCACAGCTGGCCGTGTATCTCGCCGGTGGTTTCGTCAAATTTCTTGAGTTTTAGCGTCTTGCGGTCCATTGCCTCGGTGAGGGCGTAGATGCCGGCATAGTTGCCGTTGAGAATCACCTCCACCTCGTGTCCGTCTACCCATGTCTTGGCCCTGGGCTCTTGGGCGGCGTGGTAGGGCTTTGTGGCAAAGTCTCGCCACAGCTCGGTGGCGACGCGGTTGCGCACACGCAGGAAATCCACTTGTGCGGCGTCCATGATCCAGCTGTTGTCGTTGCGCAGCCCGAAGAACTTGCGGTCTTGCTTCTCGCCGTTCTCATCGATGAACTTGAGGTGGTAGTTGCGCTTGTTCTTGCCGTCAACGTTGGTGGTGCCTCCGCGCCATTTCACGCGTGCGAGCATGGTCTCGTCGCTGTATCTGTCGGGGTCTAGCACCTGCACGGTTCCCTCGGCATAGTCATAGCCGAAGGTGCCGTTCATCACCACCACTGGCAGGTAGGTGAACGCAATCTTGCGTGCGACGGTGGTGCTGTCGTCCTGCATCTCGGTGATGGTCCATTGCTTGCTGCCGCTGATGCCGTCGAAGGCAAACGTGTCGCCGCTTGCGACATCGGTGCCGTCGATGTTGACGGTCTTGCCGCTAGCCAGCGAGTCGATGGTCACGACAGCGTTGAGCGTGTTGCCGAAGTGCGCGCGAGACACAGGGCACAGATAAGTGCCTGTGAGGCTGTCGAGCACTGCGGTGTGCCCGTCTATCAGGAGTTGGGCATGGCTTGCGACAACTCCTAGCGCCATAGCGCACAAGGCTGAGGTCAAGTGTTTATTTTTCATTGCTGCTTTCAGTTGTTTGTAAAATTTTATTAATCATCGCGTTCACGTCGGCTATGTCGATGGTGCGGTCGCGCTTGACGTCAAGTTGGTAGTTATACACTTCGGGGAGCAAAGGTTGTCCCATTGTGTGCATGATTACTGCGTTCACATCGACAACATCAATCGTTCCGTCGTTGTTGGTATCGCCCGCCTTGCGCTCGTTGAAGTAGTTCTTGTCGAGCCAGTTGAGTCGTTTTTCGAGCCAGTCAACCACAAATGGCGTCTCTCGCGCTAGGTCGGGTGTGATTCCCCACAGGTCTTTTGTCTGGTCCCAGCGGGTCATTTCTCTTGAAGCGGCTCCGCTGTCGTCAAGCATCTTCACAAAGTTGCGCACGCGCTGTGTGATGTTGTGTGTGTCGAACACGTTGCCACGCAGCTCGCGGTAGCGTGCGGCGCTTTTCTCGACAATGCTGTCCACGTTCCACATGATGAGTCGCTTGAACGAGTGGTCGAGATTGGGGCTGGAAATGATGTCGCGGTCGGGCGTGAGGTAGGAAGGGTGATACTCGTAGTTTTTCCAGCTCTGCCCCACGCTGGTGTCGAAGTCCCACACTGCAATGGTGAACTTGTTGCTTTCTTGCTTGTCATAGAGTGCCCAATAAGTGTTTTTGCCCAGGTTGTCGTAGGCATAAATCGTTTGCAGGAAGACGATGTAGTCGATTATCACGGGTATGTCAAGACGCTCGGCGGCGTGCTGGGCAAACTCTTCGTCGCTGCTCTCGGCAACGAATTGTATCAAGTCGCGCAGCGGGGCATAGTCGGTGGGGTTGACATCGCTGAAGTCGGGGTATTTCACTTCAAATCCATCCCACGTTTCCTGTGAGTTGTTGAAGGGTTTGACTTCGCGCATGAGTGTGCTGGTGGTGCGCGTGTCGGTCTTCCACAGCATGCCGTGCAGCTCGCCGGAGTCCTCGTCGGTCTTGGTGAGCTTGAGCTGCTTGCGGTCGATGGGCTCGCACATGTTGTAGTAGCCCTGGTACTCGCCGTTGCGGAACACTTCTACCATCTTGCCTCGCGACGCGTTGAGCGCCTTGGGCTCGATGTCGCAGTAGTAGGGCTTGCGGGCAAAGTCGAGCCACAGGTCGGTGAGGATGCGGTTGCGCACGCGCAGGCGGTCGATGGTGCCGGCGTCGAGCAGCCAGTTGTTGTCGCTGCGCAGGTCGTTGAAGAACTTGTAGTCGGTCTTGTTGCCGTACTCGTCTTCAAACTTGAGGTGGTAGTTGCGCTTGAGGTATTTGTCGGAGTTGGTGAGTCCGCCGCGGAACTTTACCTTGCATGGCGAGACGATGTCCTCGTCGGGCAGGAGCACGCTCACGGTGCCGGTGTTGTAGTTGTCCTTCTCTACCTTGCAGTCAATGACCACGATGGGCAGGAAGGTGAAGGCGATGTCTTGCTGCACGGTGTTGCCCTGCGTGTCGGTTCCGGCGATTTTCCATCGCTTGGTTCCGCTCACGTCCTTGAAGGTGTAGGTCTCTCCCACTTCGTTGCCGTCGATGGTGAGGCCGGTAAGTCCGTGGTAGTCCACCGTGGCGGTGAAATCCTGGCCGAAGCGCTCCTCGGGCACCGAGAAGAGCCATGTGGCGGTGAGACTGTCGTTAACAGCTGTGCGGCCGTCGAGCTGCAGCTGTGCATGAGCGGTTGTGCAACCCATGAGGGCTGCGGCAATAATGGCGTATGATTTGTAAGATGCTTTCATTGTCACTTTTTATTTTCCTAAAATTTTATTGATCAGTAGGTTAACGTCATTAACATCTACTGACAGGTCTCTCTTGACATCAAGTATGTAAGTATATATTTCGGGCGCTGCTTGTTTCTTGCCCAGAAGATGCGATATGAGCATGTTGTTGTCCTTGATATCGACCGCTCCGTCGCCGTCGATGTCGCCAGCGGGCTGCTCGTTGTAGTAGTGCTCGTCGAGCCACTGCATGCGTTGTGTGACCCACTGCGTGATGTATTGCAGTTCGGCGTCGAAGTTGATCGATCGCCCGTTCAGGTCGCTGCATCTCACCCATCGCGCTTCCTCGCGCTGCGCGGCTCCGGCATGGCGCAGCATGTCGATGCACGACGCAAAGCGTGAGATGATGCTTTCGGTGCTCAACACGCCCTTGCGCAAGTCCCTGTAACGCTGTGCGGCGAGGGTGCTGAAATTATCTACGTTCCACTTGATGAGGCGCTTGAGGTAAACATCGACATTGCTGGTATAGGTGAACACGTCGGTGTCGGGCTTGAGGTAGGAGGGGTGGTACTCGTTGTTGCGCCAGCTCTGTCCCAGTGAGGTGTCGAGGTCCCACACCGCGGGGGTGATCATGGGGCCGTCGTTGCGGTCGTGCGTTGCCCAGTAGGTGTTTTTGCCCATGTTGTCATAGGCGAAGATCACTTGCAGCAAGATGGCGATGTCGCGCAGCACAGGCTCGTCGAGATATTCATGGGCATGCTTGTCGAACTCGGCGTCGGTGCTGTGTGCCACAAAATCCACCGCGTCGTGGAGCGTTGAGTAGTCAGTAGGGCAGAGGTCGTCGAAGTCGGGGTACTGCGTCTCAAATCCGTCCCACGTCTCCATGAAGTTGTCATACTGTGGCGCTGTGGCCATGCGTGTGGTCGTTGTGCGCTGCCCGGCCTTCCACAGCTGTCCGTGTATCTCACCGGTTTCCTCGTCGGTCTTGGCCAGTTTCATTTGCTTGCGGTCCATGGCTTCGCACATGTTGTAGATGCCCTGGTACTCGCCGTTGCGGAACAGCTCGACCATCTTGCCGCGCGACGCGTTGAGCGCCTTGGGTTCGATGTCGCTGTAGTAGGGCTTGCTGGCAAAGTCGAGCCACAGGTCGGTGAGCACGCGGTTGCGCACTCGCATGTGGTCGAGCGTGCCGCCGTCGAGCAGCCAGTTGTTGTCGCTGCGCAGGCCGTTGAAGAGCTTGTAGTCCATCTTGTTGCCTTCCTCGTCCTGGAACTTGATGTGGTAGTTGCGCTTGAGATAGACGTGGCTGTTGGATGCGCTGCCGCGGTACTTGACGCGTGCCGGCGAGACGATGTCCTCGTCGGGCAGCAGCACGGTCACGGTGCCGGTGTTGTAGATGTTTTTCTCCACCACGCTGTTGATTTCCACGATGGGCAGGAACGTGAACTGGAGTTTGGTGCTTGCCGTCGAGCCGTCGGGCAGGGTAGCGGTGACGGTCCACGTCTTGGTGCCGTCGATTGCACTGAACGTGAAGCCGCTTCTAGCGCTCGCGCCGTTGATTGCTACATTCTCAAGGCCATTGAAATCGACCTGTGACACCGTGAGGTCGTGGCCGAAGCATTCCTCGGGGATAGAGCACAGGTGAGTGTTGGTGAGGCTGTCACGCAGAGTCATGCGTGAGTCCACCGTGAGTTGTGCCATCGAGGCATGGCCGCAGGTGACCAAGAGGGCGGTTGTGAGTATGTAGCGTTTAGGCATTTTCAAAAAATTGCGGTCGCGATTAGATAAAATATCACACTATATAACGCACGTGTGCACGGAATATTGTGTAATATGCTTGATTTTTTGTGGCCTAGATGCCAGTGCAGTGTTCTTGTGCGCACACGCTCACGCAGCGCGCCCGCGCAACAACTCGGTAGTTATTGTAAAAACACGTAGGTTCTAGTTGTCTTGTTTCCTCTCTGCCGCTAGGGTAGGGGATTCACCTCGTCTCGCGCCATTTTTCAAGCATAGAAATAGCATAGAGGGGGTATATCTTGACGTGGCGTTCGGTATCGTTATCGGCAGGTAACTATTCAGCAATGGTATTTTGGGTAATTTCCCCGCGCGGATCTCACTGATAACACAGATTTAATAATACGTAAGTTCGACGAAAATAATCAGAAGATTGTGAGTTGTTTATCCTCAACTCGCTCTAAATCCAGCATTGGTTTCTTCGGGAAGAAGCAGTAGGCGGCTATACCGGCCATGAGATTGTTGACGAAGTTGTGGAAAGATCTGTGCCTTGAGTGTTCTACTTGAGCGATGTTCTTGAGTTCATCGTTTATGGTCTCGATTATTGAGCGTTTACGCACCAGCACCTTGTCCGACACACTCATGAGGCAGTTCTTCATTTTGTTTTTCAGTTTGGTAATCAACTGTATTCCATTGACAAACAGCTTGCAGAACAAGTCCTTGCCGATATACCCCCTGTCGCCGACGAGTTTGCCGAA
>JAGHSP010000326.1 GCA_018065815.1 Candidatus Sodaliphilus limicaballi
TTGGTTTGCGAACAGCATCGTAACCTTCTGCCTTACCGGTCATCATGTACTCGTAAGCATTCTCGCCGAAGTAGCGTGAGTGAGCCTTCTCGCCATGAACGACGAGAACGGCATTGCGTATCTCGTTTATATAATAAAGGAATCGCGCGTTAACGTAAGCCTGGCAGCCGAAGGTGTGCCAGCCATCGTTGCTGTTGCCTGAACGCTCATGATAACCGCGTGGTGTCTTGTAGTAATCGTAATAATCCTTCACAAACTGAGGTGCATCTTCTGGCAATGGGTCAACAACGCCACCACCTTGTGTGGTCTTGCCTGTACGAGCAGCCTTCATGCGCTCGTCGGCAAGCGCCTTGCGTGTAGCAAATCGTGCCTCTTCGCTATCATCCGCATCGAAATAACCATTACCACTCACACGGCTCATATCGTACATGGTCATCACAACTGTTGCCTTGATGCGAGGGTCAATGGCAGCAGCATTGAGTGCGATACCGCCCCAACCGCAAATGCCGATGATACCAATCTTCTCTGCATCCACATCCTCACGCATGGTAAGATAGTCAACGGCTGCAAGGAAATCCTCTGTGTTAATGTCAGGCGATGCTGTGCGACGAGGTTCGCCAGAAGACTCTCCCGTAAAAGATGGATCGAATGCCAAGGCGACAAAACCTCGCTCGGCCATTGTCATGGCATAAAGCCCTGAACATTGTTCCTTTACGGCTCCAAAAGGACCACTCACGGCAATAGCCTTCTTCTTGCCATTTACATTCTTCGGAATGTAAAGGTCTGCCGCAAGGGTAAACCCGTAATGCGTCTTGAAAGTTACTTTTTCATGATTAACCTTCTCGCTCAATGGAAACGTCTTGTCCCATTCTTGTGTCATAGAAATGCTTTGTTCGTTCATACTCGTTATCTTGTTTTGTGCGTAAACACTAATATGAAGTGCAAATAGCACAAGGATAAATAAATGTTTCATACCAATTTTGCATAATTTGCTACTGTTATTTTCGATTGCAAAGGTATTCACATTATTTACATTTAGGCATACCTAAATTAATGGAGTAATAACCAATTTTTAGGATTATTCAAAAAACCGTTCAATCACAAGCAATGTCATAAAACCAAGAAGAAGGGCGTAGGTTGCTTGCTTCTGATAACCATGGGCATGAGTTTCGGGAATCATCTCATCACTAGTAACATAGAGCATTGCCCCGCCAGCAAAGCCAAGCATGACGGGCAAGAACATTGTTGATGCTGTCCCCAGTGCGAATCCTAACCACACTCCTACCACTTCAAGAAGTCCTATTGCGATAGATATTGCCAATGTACGCCCACGTGTCACTCCTGCTACAAGCAGTGGAGCAATTATGACCATACCTTCCGGTATGTTCTGTATTGCAATTCCTAAAGACACTGTCCACGATGTTTCGCCTGAACTGACATTGCTCATGCTGACACCTGCGGCCATTCCTTCTGGCAATTTGTGAAGCGCAATAGCCAACACAAAAAGGAGTATGTGATTAAGCGATGCATTATTGCGATGTTCCTCTTCATCAAGACCTGTAATGTGGTGAAGGTGTGGTGTAACCAAGTCTAGCACATTGAGAAACCATGCTCCTGCCATGACTCCTATCACAACCATCCACCAATTAGAACACCCCGCTTCATCGAAAGCCGGCACAATAAGACCTAACGTGGAAGCAGCAAGCATTATTCCGGCACAGAAGCCAAGCACTGTGTCGTTCCATTTGTGAGGCAGTTCCTTGATACCGAACCCCAGAACTGCTCCTATCAATGTCGCGCCGCATAGTCCGATGGCGCTAATCCATACACTATTCATGTGTTATATCTTTGCCCGTGTTCAATCTTATGATGTAAACGAGTATTTTAGTGCTACAAAACAGTGATACTCTTTCACTTTTAGCTGAGTCACACAACTCATATCCACAGTATGTAAGCCAGCGATACACAACTGATGGTAACCCAGAGCAGAATGCCTTGTATAAGGGGGCGAATCCCGACGGCTTTAAGCGTCTTACGTGTAAGTCCGGCTCCGATGAAGAAAAGCGATAACGTGATGAGATGCTTAGCAAGCTGGTTGACAGCGCCACTTATTCCGGTACCGATATATGCCACATCATCGCCGAGAAGCGATGAGTTTGAGAGCAGATAGGTGTTCACAAGAATGGCAATGACGAACCAGATGATGAAACGAGGAATAGCTTGATACCATGCTTTCCCACCTTTTCCGCTTTCATCGTCGTTTCGCATGATGAAAGGGGTGACAAGCACCAACGCCACAATCCACAGGGCACGGGTAAGCTTGATGGTAGTGGCAACTTCCAGAGCCGAAACTCCCTCGCTCGCCATCATTTCAGGATGCATGGCGTCGTATGCCGAGCCTGCTCCTACAACCGAACTCGTATCATGAATGGCAATAGCTGCCCACATGCCAAAATCCTTCATTGTCATGCCTATTGCATCACCGATGTAAGGAAAGACAAAGAGCGCTACGGCATTCAGCACAAAAACCACTCCAAGGGCCACTGACATCGACTCGGCTTTCGCCTTTATTGCAGGACCTACTGCGGCAATAGCTGAACCTCCGCAGATGGCTGTACCCGATGAGATAAGATAGCTTGTATCTCTATCAACCTTAAGCAGTTTCCTGCCTATCAGCCAACCGATAGCAAGCGTGCCAAACACGCTGACGATCGTAAACAGCATTCCTTCCTTGCCCGATGCAAGAGCCTGATTGACATTCATGCCGAAACCCAGTCCTATGACCGAGTACTGCAACATCTTCTTTGACATCAGCTTAGTGAATTTCTCAAAAGTCGCTCCGAAAGTGAGAGCAAACACAATGCCCAGCAAAAGAGCTACAGGCGATGACACCCAATGTGCCATCCAATCCATTGCGCCTAGGTTGACGCTAAATTGTTTTGTAATAAATGCTGCAAGCAAAGAAATGCTCAACGCTGCTACAATAAGGATGTAAATGACTTTTTTATACATATCAATAATTCTCTTTATTCACTCCTAATCATTCCTAATTTAGTTAGCATGAGGACAACGCTGTGCTTCGCGGCTAGTCAGGCTTCTCACCTGTTCACTCGTTCCACGTGCTTCACGCCCTTGAGTGCCAATATCTTCTTCATCAGTTCATCGAGTGCATCATTGCCAGGAATACCCACAACAAGGAAACCCTCAAATGTGCCTTGCTGCGACGAGATGGAAATGTTGCGTAGCACTGTGTCGGCGTTCTTGTTGATTACCGAGGTGATATTCGATACAATACCTATGTCATCCTTGCCCACTACCTTTATTGTCACGGCAAACTGGGTTCCCACTTTGCCCGACCATGCGCTCTTTATCAATCGATAAGGATATTTTGCAACTAGATGCTTCAGGTTACCGCATTCAAGTTTGTGAATCTTGATTGCCCCGTCGCTAGCGATGAAACCAGCAATCTTGTCACCCAAGATAGGGTTACAGCACTTTGAAAGCTTGTAATTGATGCCCTTCACGTTATTGCCTATGACTAGGATATCGTCCGACGGGACCTCATCCTTCACAGGCTGAAGCACAAAGCCTTCGGCCGTGCCATGAGGCGCATTAGCATTTCCCTCGGTGAGACGTCCCACGAGTTGCTCATATTTCTCGGCAACAGTGTTAACATCAAGATGGCCTTCATTGATGTCAACATAAAAGTCGGTGATTGTCTTGTAACCTAACTTCTTGGTGAGCTTTGCCATAGTACCCTCGTCAAGGTCTATCTTGCGATTCTTGAAACGACGCTGCACGAGTTCGCGTGCCATGTCGGCCTGACGCACCCGGGCTTCGTTAACAGCCTGACGTATCTTGTTGCGGGCCTTGGAGGTCACTGCAATGTTGAGCCAGTCCTGACGCGGGGTCTGTGTTGACATCGTGGTGATTTCAACCGTATCACCGCTTTTGAGTTTGTAATTGATTTTCTGGTTCTTGCCATCTACGCGTCCGCCTGTACACGTGCACCCCACCCTAGTGTGGATGGCAAACGCGAAATCAAGAATGGTCGAGCCCATAGGCAGTTGGAAGAGGTCTCCTTTTGGCGTAAACACAAACACCTCTTTCTCATAGAGGTTCATGTTCATGCCACGCACCAGTTCCATCTGGCCTATACTGCCTGCCTCAAGCACCTCACGCACATTGTTCATCCACGAGTCAAGGTCGCCCTCGCTCTTGATGCCCTTGTATTTCCAGTGTGCTGCCAGTCCTCGCTCGGCAATCTCATCCATGCGCTTGGTGCGTATCTGCACCTCAACCCATTTGTCTTCAGGACCTTTTACGGTGATGTGCAGCGATTCATATCCATTACTCTTGGGTATGGTGATCCAGTCCTTGTGTCGTGAAGGATTGGCTGTATAGATATCCGTGACAATAGAGTACGCAATCCAGCACTCTTTCTTCTCCTTTTCTCGCTCGGTGTCAATGATGATGCGTATGGCAAACAGGTCATACATGCCGTTAAGGTCCACATCCTTTTTCTTCATCTTGTTCCAGATGGAGTTGATGCTCTTTGTGCGGCCCTTGATTTCAAAGTTAAGCCCCGACTCGGCAAGCGCCTTCTTGATGGGATCGATGAAATCCACAACGTAAGCATCACGACGTGCCTTTGTCTCGCTCAATTTTTCAGCAATCTGCGAATATACCTTGCGGTTCAAGTACTTGAGCGACATGTCCTCAAGTTCCGACTTGATCTGATACAGTCCGAGCCTATGGGCAAGAGGAGCATACAGATAACGCGACTCTGCGGCTATGTCATGCACAAATTGTTCGTTGGGATGGTGGTTAATCTCACGCATCAGTCCCAATCGGTCCACAATCATGATGATAATCACGCGTATGTCGTCGGCAAAGGTCAACAGCAGTTTTTGGAAATTCTCATTGCGCACCGCTGCCTGACGTTGATATAGTTGAGACACCTTAATCAGACCTCGGGTAATCTTTGCTACATCCTCGCCAAACTTAGCGACAACTTCTTCCTCTTTAATTGAGTTGTTGCGCACAAGATTATACAATAACGTAGCGATAACCATGCTGCGGTCAGGAGCAATGTTATCGGCAACAAGCAATGCCGTGCGCAAGTTGCGCACAGTGGGATTAATGCCATATTGGTCACGGCTGTAATGGTTGGCTAGAATGCCCTGTTTGATTATCGCATGAACATGATTCACATCACCATTGTTCAAGGATTCGTTAAGCTTACCAATAAGCGATTTAACCATAGTTCTCACAAGAACTTTCTCGTCGTCGTAGAAATAACTCTGTTCCATAATCAATGTCTCCATTGTTAAAAAAGATTACAAAATTATTTTTTTATGCTCAATTACGCAAACAATTCGACCTAAAATCACTAACTTTGACAATTATTGGAAAAAATAAACACAAAATAATATGCTTAAAGAATCAGACCTTCAGCTTATCGAACAAAAAGGGATCACGCCCGACATGATCACTACTCAACTCAATAACTTCAACAACGGCTTCCCGTTCTTGAAGATTGAGTCGGTTGCCACTGTGGGCAACGGTATTGTTGCAATTAACGACCAAATGGCTTCACAATGCATTGCTCGCTGGAATGACTATAAGGCCGCAGGCGGAACTGTAGAGAAATTCGTTCCCGCTAGCGGTGCTGCCAGCCGCATGTTCAAGAACATTTTCGCCATCGTGACCGCCGACAAGGCTAACCCCGAGACCGACTTCGAGAAAGATTTCTTCGGCAATATCTCTAAATTTGCATTCTACCCATTGCTCAATAAAGCATGCGTGGAGATGTACCAGAAGAATGTGACCGAACTCATCGAGGAAGGACACTGCGCCCAAGTGGCTAATGCTCTGCTCGACGCCAAAGGACTCAACTATGGTGCTTTGCCCAAGGGATTGCTCAAATTCCACCGCGCAGCTGCAGGAACGGTTCACACTCCGGTCGAAGAACACCTCGAAGAAGGTGCACAGTATGCAGCCGACAAGGATCGCAACGTGAACCTACACTTCACCGTGTCGCCCGAGCACCGCAAGGAATTTAACAAGATTCTCGACGAGAAAGTTCCTCTCATGGAGAAAGTGTGGGGCGTCAATTACAACGTCACAATGTCAGAGCAAAAGGCCTCGACCGACACCATCGCTGTCAACGCCGACAACTCCCCCTACCGCGATGCAAAGGGGCATTTGCTTTTCCGTCCTGCCGGACATGGCGCTCTCATTGAGAACCTCAACGAGCGCGAAGCCCAAGTGATTTTTGTCAAGAACATCGACAACGTAGTGCCGGCACGCATAAGGCACACCACACTGCGTTACAAGAAGGTCATAGCTGGCTATCTTGTAGGACTCCAGCAGCAAGTTGCCCAGTACCTCACAATGCTCGACGAGGGCAACGCCCCTCTCGCTGAAATTCTAAAATTTGTCGAAAACAGCCTTTTCACCCACAACCCTGCTGCGGCAAGCATGGACGAGGCAACGCTGGCACAATACTTGCGCAACAAACTTAACCGTCCCCTACGCGTGTGTGGCATGGTACGCAACGAGGGAGAACCTGGCGGTGGTCCATATTTGACTTACAACGCCGACGGCAGCTACTCTCCGCAGATCCTCGAAGCTGCGCAGATCGACGCTTCCAACCCCGAGGCAGTGCAACTCATGAAGAGCGGCACACACTTCAATCCCGTTGACCTTGTGTGCTACATTAAGGACTACAAGGGCAACAAGTTCAACCTCAAACACTTTGTTGACTACACCACAGGCCTCATCAGCGAGAAGTCTAAAGACGGAGTAGCTATCAAGGCTCTTGAATTGCCAGGATTGTGGAATGGCTCGATGAGTGACTGGAACACCGTCTTCGTTGAGGTTCCCATCGAGACATTCAACCCCGTCAAGACCGTTAATGACCTGCTGCGACCCCAGCATCAATAATTTTAACTTATGAAAAAAAGAATTTCTATACTGCTTGCAACACTTGCGCTCATGGCAAGTTGTAACGCAAAAGAGACCGTCAAGCAAAGCACAAGCGAGACAACAAAGGCTGTAGTTGAAATCAACCAGCAAGAATTTGCCGAGAAGATTTCTGACTACACCACAGGCACTTGGCAGATGAAGAACGACAAACCCGTAGTCGTTGACTTCAACGCCACCTGGTGCGGACCCTGCCGTCGCCTTGCCCCAGTCCTTGAAGAACTGGCTGTAGAATACGAGGGCAAAGTTGAGTTCTACAGCATCGATGTAGACAAAAACAAACCGCTGGCACAGGCGTTCCAGGTGCGTAGCATCCCCATGCTGCTGCTTTGCCCTGTTGAGGGTGAGCCTCAGGCAATCGTGGGTCTATACCCCAAGGAAGAGATTGTCAAAGCAATAGAATACATGCTCTTGAAGCAAGAATAGACTGAATCATTGGTATGAAAAAATTGATGATATGTGTGGTTGTATCCATTGCAGCATGTGTAATGGGGGCAAGCAACATGGCTGCACAGCCGCAAAACAGTGAGCTAGATGTAATGACTCCATCCGACTCGGTGAGCATGCTCTTGGGGGCGGCCATGGCTAATGCCGTGCCTGCCGACGGCAATGACTTCGACTTCGAAAAGTTTGCCAAGGGATTTGAAACAAGCTCGTTAACTGCAAAGATGTCGCAAGATTCAAGCTTTATGGCAGGCGCTATTATTGCAGTAAAGCTAATGGCATATTTTTCCGAAAAAATTGACATGAATGAAAAAGTGTTCTTGAATGCATTTAAGAAAGGGCTAGATGCAAATCGCATGTCACCCGAAGAAGCACAAGAACTATCAGAGAGTCAGTGGAATCAAGCTATAGAAATTACCGAGCGCATGCAGATGCAGGCTTTGCTGGACCGTGCTTCTACACCCGAAGCTCTTGCTGCGAAGAATAATGGCGAAGCATTTATCGCCAAGATGAAACGCACCAAGAAGTATAAAACCACTCCCAGCGGGCTCATGTATCGCGTGCTCACTCCCGGCAAGGGACAATGCTTTGTCGCCGAGGACTGGATTAAGTTAAAATATGTGGGCAAACTGGTCGACGGCACAGTCGTAGAGAATAGTAATGGCGAAACACACAAGCGCATCCTAGGAGTAACTCCCGGATGCGGCGAGATGTTGAGCCTCATGAAACCTGGCATGAAGGTAGAGGCAATCATTCCAGCAGCGTTAGCTTACGACATCTACGGCAACCCCGACCGAGGTATAGGTCCCAACGAAACACTTATCTTCGAGATTGAGACAATAGATGTTGATCCTTCCTACGAAGAAGAAACAGAAGAAGACGATATTGACTCCGACGAATCAGAAGAGTAAAAGTTTGAGCAACTCAACTTTCGCTGTAAATTATAATTTTGTATAACTCAACTTTAGCATTTGATAATAAATATTGCTAATTTATTGTCCGGCAGGACAATACCTGAATAACCCCCACCGCCGAACGAAGTGGCGGTGGGGGTATAGTATCAACAAACAGATGCGTCCAGTAGGACGCTAATCGGAGCAAACAGGTGAAATTCAGATTGTTCTATATGCTATAGTTGAGTGTATAAAAATATTCATCGCGCTGACAGGTGCGACTATCGATAACCGGGGGTGTGAGCGAAGCGAACGTACCCCCCGGATAATGAAACCCAAGGGAATGCGTGCTGAAAGTACGCGACTTACATGCGATAAGCATTTTTACATAATGCAAAATCCTTGATTTTTAGAAAATAAACACCAAATCATTTGGTATAATGAACTATTTTTACTAACTTTGCAACGCTTTTTGAAGCAAATTTTACTAATTTATTAATTTTAAACGTTTTATGAATCATTACGAAACCGTTTTCATTTTAACTCCCGTTTTGTCTGATGTTCAGATGAAGGAAGCGGTAGAAAAATTCAAAACAGTGCTCACCGACAATGGTGCTGCTATTGTTAATGAAGAGAACTGGGGTCTGCGCAAGCTCGCTTATCCCATCGACAAAAAAACTACCGGTTTTTACACTCTCATTGAGTTCGATGCTGAGCCCACTATCGTAGCTAAGCTTGAAACAGCTTATCGCCGCGACGAGAAAGTTATCCGTTTCCTTACTTTCCGCAACAACAAGTTTGCTGCCGAGTATGCTGCTAAGCGCCGCAGCCTCAAGAAGGCCGCTAAGGAAGCCGCTGCCGAAGCTCCCGCTGCTGAGGAAGCACAAACAGAAACTAACGCTTAATTATTAAGGAGAAACAATTATGGCACAAGCACAAAGTGAAATCCGCTATTTGACTCCGCTTTCAGTGGACAACAAGAAGAAGAAATATTGCCGTTTCAAGAGAAGCGGTATCAAGTATATCGACTACAAGGATCCCGAGTTCCTCAAGAAGTTCCTCAACGAGCAGGGTAAGATTCTGCCCCGCCGCATCACTGGCACTTCTCTCAAGTTCCAGCGCCGTGTAGCTCGCGCCGTTAAGCGCGCTCGCCACCTGGCTTTACTCCCCTTCGTAACCGACTTGATGAAATAATATTTAACTGGAGAATTAAGATTTATGAAAATTATATTGAAAGAAGACGTTGCTAACCTTGGATACAAGGATGACGTTGTTGAAGTAAAGAACGGATACGGCCGCAATTACCTTATCCCTACAGGCAAGGCAGTTCTCGCAACTCCATCAGCACTTAAGGTTCTCGCTGAAAACCTTCGCCAACGCGCTCACAAGATCGCTAAGATT
>JAGHSP010000339.1 GCA_018065815.1 Candidatus Sodaliphilus limicaballi
GTAACTGACAGTGTTTGGAAAAGTTAGAACAACTCTCACAATTTTAACCGGACACTACTATATTGGAATCTATCTTAATTGGGTTTCCTTTCGGCTATGGAGATAGTTGCTGGCACATCTCACTGCCAGCGCGAGGGTGATGAATTGGTGTTCCATGTCAAGTTGCTCGCTCAGCGGTGTTATTGCCACAAATGCAATCAGCACAATGGTGTAAACCAAGTAAAGGTTATTGTAACTTTTATTCTTTCGCCATAGCAACCATGCTATTGCCGGAATGGGGTTGAATACGACTAAATACCAATTCCAGTGCATACCGAATAGACATGCCACGGTGCTCATGTAAAGTAATAGCAGCGAAATGATGACGTGTGCTACAAATAGCAGGTAGTCAATGGCTTTGGCTGGCAATTTCCATTTTGTTGTCCATTCTATTATGGTTATTGCGACGACGAGTGCCAGCAAGATGCCGAATACAACCATCGGGGTGAAAGGAGATGTTGTAATTTCGTGCTTGAGCGGTAGCAGTGTAACGGGGGCTGCCTTTAAAACTGGTCGTGCCGGAGTGCTGTCGTTGGGCACGATAGAGGCATTGTTGAGCACTTCGATGATAACCTCGGGCGAGATGCGTTGCTCTTGGTCGGTGAAGTCATCGGTGAGGCATCCCATAAGTGTGACGTTGATGAAATTCAGCCACGGGCGGTGTCGGCCATGGAAGCGTGCGCAGCGTCCGTTGTTCCATGTCATGGGTTCAGGCCATTTGTTGAACTGAATCTGTTCGTTGATAAGGCTCCACTCGGTGGCATATAGCGACATTGACGAGCAGTTGTTGTTCAAGTAGTTGAACTTGCGGTAGTCGCCTTCCAACATATCCTTGTCAAGCATCTCCCACATGCGTTGTTGCTCGTGCAAGGTGAGGTTAAGTTCCACTTGCTTCACCTCGCGTCCTTCCGTCTGGTAATCCTGCATGATCATCTGTGTGGGAATGGCAATGTATCCAGCCTCGAGCTGTCCTGCAAAGAATTTGAGTATGTCGGCATCGGTGGCAGTGTTGGTGCCGAACGAGAAGCAGTAGTCGAGGTCGTGCATGGGGCACTCAAGCCTTATGGCACAATGGCCCAGGGCCGAGTAGATGTTTTCGCCAGGCGACACCACGATGAGACTGCTAGTGATGAAGTTGCTGCTGTCGGGTTGTAAGACATACCCCTTGGGGACTGCATTGCTCCGCAATGGACACGCCATCAGCAAGATTGCGACGGACAATATGTAAGTAAGTTTCTTCAAATCACAATATTTTATGCTAAACAATTAGCCTAAAATTATCAAGGTATCTTATTAATCTCGTCAACAGAAAGACTAGTGTATTTCTGAATAAGTTCAATGGGCATACCATCAGCTTTCATTGATGCTGCAATGGCGATTTTGTTGCGTTGTTCTCCTATCTCAACACCCTCGGCACGTCCTTCGGCACGACCTTCGGCACGACCTTCTGCACGACCCTCTGCACGCCCTTCTGCACGTCCTTCTGCACGACCTTCTGCACGACCTTCTGCACGTCCTTCGCCGCGAGCTGTGGTGATGTTGTCCTGCAAAATCACTATGTTATCCAAGTGGCGATAGTAGGCGTCAAGTTCAGCCTTTGTCATGCGCGCGAGGCGGAATTTTTCACGAGCTTCGCTCAACCCGGGAGCATCGGCATCATCGGGGATTTCGCCTGTGCTGAGCACATATAGCCATTGCTCAAGAGGTACGCGTGACCAGCGGTTGAAGTCGTTCACTTTGAGGATGAAATACTCCGGATATAATTCGCTCACTTCGTCCACCTGGAACTTCTGGCGCTGGAATGGAGATAGAGACAAGACGTCCCCATTGTGTATGCCACGGAATTCAGTTTTGCCATGATATACAACATCGGTTCCGGTTCCAAGTTGGAAATACACTATGTTGATGCTATACACCTTGCGTATGTTTTCGTAGCCTTGTCCTCGGTTGATGTATTCAGTGACAAGTTTTGATGTTCCGAAAAGCATACGCTGGAAATAGGCAAACTCGTTCTCGTTCTGAACCTCAATGAGAAGCAGCTCGCCGTTTTCGTCTTCGGCGAGAATATCTACACGGTTCTGCTTGTCGTCGTCATACTCCATGTTGCTTTCGCTCTCAAGGAGTTTGTTGATGCGTATTTTCTTGCCTAGCAAAGTGGTGATGAGGCCTTCAAGCACACCGTAGTTGGCCTTGTCGCGCAGCAGCCGCTTCATTGCCCAGTCAAATCTTATGAATTGAGATGCTTCCATGTTAATATCCTTATCTACCTAATATTATGCAAAGATACAAAAATATCATGTAACTCACAATTTTTGATTAGAAAAAGTTTATTTTAGAATCGGTTACGATGCAGTGCGACCTCTGCCGAGGTCGATTGGTAGATGGTTTTCCATCCGATGGTCTGGCTCCCTGTCCGACGGTCTGGCTCCCTGTCCG
>JAGHSP010000257.1 GCA_018065815.1 Candidatus Sodaliphilus limicaballi
ATACTACAATAGATTTTTATCCGCGCGGGGATCTCACATGATTTTGTAATGAGAGGCTGAAAGCCGACACGCAGAACGCAGTTCTGCACATAACCCTGCCCTGCCTTCGCTTGCGCTCAGTTAGGGCAGGGTAAACGCGATACACTGTACCGCGGTTGAAGACCGCAACCTCGATACGTGCAAGGTTCGCACAGTGCGACCCCTTCGAGGTCGGTTTTTGGGGGGCGTATTCCTTTCCGGCGGCCTGCGGCCATCGGTTACGATGCAATGTGACGACTCCGTCGTCAAGACGCTATCTGTGATGTAATTCCATTTTGCTTGCAGAGCAAGCTATTTTCTAAGCGAAGCATAAAAATCAGAATAAAAATATTTTCTTTTTTACCGGACAACAATAATTTTCAATGAAAAAAAATCAGTGAGATCAGTGAGATCCGCGCTGTGAGTTCCATTGGTGAATAGTTACTGTCGGTAGTGTCGGTTTGAATGATTTCGCCGAAGTTTTCCAGCGAGCACCGCACAGCACTTGTGAGGTGCTTGTGCTTTCTTGTGTGAAGTTGTTGTCAGTCAAATATATCATTATCTTTTTTGATTTTTTCCAAACAAATAATTCTGCGATTTTTGATATTTTCCAAAGAAAAAGGAGGCCGAAGCCTCCTTTTGGGGTTGCGAAATCGCGATTTCACGTGGAACAATTAGCTCTCTTTGAAGAGGTCTTTGATGCCGCCTATCGAGCCCATGAGGTTTGTTGCCTCGTAGGGCATGTAAACGGTCTTGGTCTTGTCGCCGCTTGCCACTTCCTGGAGCATGTCGATGTACTTCTGTGCAATCAGGTAGTTAGCGGGGTTGGTTGAGCGTCCAACTGCTTCGGTGATCTTGTCGATGGCGATTGCCTCGGCCTCGGCACGGCGAATGCGTGCTTGTGCTTCACCCTCGGCACGCAGGATCTCGGTCTGCTTGTCGGCCTCTGCCTGGTTGATGCGGGCTGTCTTTTGACCCTCCGACTGGAGGATTGCAGCAGCCTTCTGACCCTCGCTGGTGAGGATGGTTGCACGCTTGTTGCGCTCGGCCTGCATCTGCTTCTCCATTGCCTGGAGTACGCTCTGCGGAGGTGTAATATCTTGTAACTCAACACGGTTTACCTTGATGCCCCATTTATTGGTTGCGTCATCGAGCACTGCGCGCAGCTTGGTGTTGATAGTGTCGCGTGAGGTGAGGGTCTCGTCGAGTTCGAGCTCGCCGATGATGTTACGCAGTGTGGTCTGGGTGAGTTTCTCGATAGCGTTGGGCAGGTTGTTGATTTCATACACGGCCTTGAACGGGTCAACGATTTGGAAGTAGAGCAGGGCGTTGATTTGTGTCTGCACGTTGTCTTTGGTGATCACGTTCTGCTTGTCGAAGTCATATACTTGCTCGCGCAGGTCGATAGAGTTGGTGTAGTGATAGCGTCCGTTGGTCATTGTGATCATTGTCTTCGCGCGATCAACGAAGGGGATTATCACGTTGATGCCGGGCTTGAGTGTTGCGTGGTATTTACCCAGGCGTTCTACGATCTTGGTCTCGGATTGAGCGATGATGACAAGGCTCTTTTTCACGAGAACCAGCACCAGGAGTATGATTACTCCAAGAATGATAAATGTTGCTTCCATAATAATTAAAATAGATAGAGGGTTATTGTATATTCTTTGTTTTTATTTTCTCTTTACTGTGATGATGATGCTGTCGATGCTCACCACTTCTACTAGTGTTCCTTTTTCGATAGCAAGGCCATCGGTTGACAGTGCTTTCCAGTCGTCGCCGTCGATAGCCACTCGGCCGTGGCCGTTTTCCTCGATGGTTTCACTCACTCGACCGGTACGGCCAATGATTGCGTCGGCGTTGCTTGCACGATCTTCGGTTTTGTGCAGGTATTTCAATGCGACGGGTCGCACGAAGAACAAGCATGCCAGTGAGAGGATGGCGAAGACAATCACCTGGACGGTGAACGAGGTGAAGGGTGAAACGCACGCAACGAAAAATGCAGCGATGGAAAAACACATGATGAAGAAGTCGCCCGAGAAAAGTTCGAGGATGAGACACAACAGGCACACGAGTGCCCACAGTTGCCACATGTTGGAAAGGAAGTAGTCGATCATAGCTGTATGTTTTTTTGAATTTCTAAAATTAGTGTTTTTCTCTTGAATGTGCAAAATCTGTGCCATAATTCGTGCAAAATTTACGTATAATGGTGCGGTTTGTGTCCAAATATTTAATTCTCAAGCAATGAAATACGGCCTAAACGATTGTTTTTCAGGCAAAAATGGCTTTTTGAAAAATCGTGCTTTTTTTATCAGAAAAATGAATTTTAAAAGTTTTTTGCTGTGAATGTGGAAAATCAAGCGAAAATCACTAACTTTGTATTTCATTGATTGGAAACGATGGTTGAAATAAATTTTATGACTCAAAATGTGCCCATGCCGGCACTTGACCTTGAACTGACCCGGAGATGGTTGGTCGAGGTGGCCCGTTGCCATGATAGGGTGGTGGGGCGATTGTTTTATGTCTTCTGTGATGACGAGTACATCCTGGAGACTAATCGCAAATTTCTCAACCATGACTACTTCACCGACATCATCACGTTTGACTACACCAATCGCCGCCGCGTGTCGGGCGACATGGTTATCAGCCTCGACACCGTGAGGACCAATGCCGAGCTTTTCGGGCGTAGCTATGACGAGGAACTGCGTCGCGTGGTAGTGCACGGTGTGCTGCACCTGTGTGGCATCAATGACAAGGGACCCGGAGAGCGTGAAATCATGGAAATGCATGAGAATGAAGCTCTTAAATTGCTTGATGAACTCAATAATAATTGATCATGAGACTTGACTATGATGTGATAGTGATAGGTGCTGGTCATGCTGGTTGCGAGGCAGCAAGTGCTGCTGCGCGGCTCGGTTCACGCACTTTGCTCATTACTATGGATATGAACAAAATTGCCCAGATGAGTTGCAATCCTGCCGTTGGCGGAATTGCCAAAGGGCAGATAGTCAGGGAGATAGATGCGTTGGGAGGTCAAATGGGCATTGTTACCGACCGCAGCAGCATCCAGTTCAGGATGCTCAACCGCAGCAAGGGTCCGGCAATGTGGAGCCCTCGCGCTCAATGCGACCGCATGAAGTTTTCGGCCGAGTGGCGCGAGATATTGGAGAATACTCCTAATCTATATATGTGGCAAGACTCGGTCACTTCGCTCAAGATTGAGGGTGGGGTAGTGCAGGGTGTTGTCACTGCCATGGGTGTTGAATTTGATGCGAAATGCGTTGTGCTCACTGCTGGCACGTTCTTGAACGGACTCATGCACGTGGGCCGTGTGCAGCAGCGTGGAGGGCGCGTTTCGGAGCCCGCATCGCACGGAATAACTGAGCAATTATCGGCACTAGGCTTTGTCACCGACCGCATGAAGACGGGTACGCCTGTACGCCTTGACGAGCGTTCAATCGACTTCACTCACGCCGAGGTGCAGCATGGCGACACCGATTTTCACCATTTCTCTTACCTTCCTGGCGTGAGATCAGAGCTCAAACAGCGCCCTTGCTACATCGTTTACACCAACGAGAAAGTGCACGAAGTGCTGCGAGAAGGTTTGCCGGAATCTCCTCTCTATAACGGTCAAATCCAAAGTATTGGGCCTCGTTATTGCCCTAGTATTGAGACGAAAATCGTTACTTTTGCCGACAAAACCTCGCACCAGCTTTTCATTGAGCCAGAGGGCGAGACCACGCATGAGATGTATCTCAACGGTTTCTCGTCGTCGCTGCCGTGGCGCATACAGTTTGAAGCGCTGTCGCATATCCCTGCTTTCAGGGAAGTGCAGGCTTATAGGCCCGGTTACGCCATAGAATATGACTTCTTCGATCCTACGCAGCTCACTCACACGCTTGAGACAAAACACGTGAAAAACCTGTTTTTTGCTGGTCAGGTTAACGGTACCACCGGATATGAAGAAGCGGCCGGCCAGGGGTTGATTGCGGGTATTAACGCACATCAGAATGCGAGTGGGGGAGAGGCGTTCACCCTTGCCCGTAACGAGGCTTACATAGGCGTTTTGATTGATGATTTGGTGACAAAAGGTGTTGACGAGCCTTATCGCATGTTCACTTCTCGTGCCGAGCATCGCATCTTGTTGCGCCAGGACGACGCCGACATGCGACTCACCGAGCGAAGTTACCGCGTTGGGTTAGCCACGCAAGAACGCTATGACTTGATGTGCCGCAAGCGTGATTCTATCGAGGAAATCATTGCATTTGCGCGAGATTACTCGGTAAAATCGTCGATTATCAATCCGGAGTTTGAAAAACTCGGTCTTGCGCCGCTCAAACAGGGCGCAAAGTTATATGATTTGATACTGCGTCCGCAGCTTAATATACTGTTGCTTGCTGAACTGATTCCTGATTTGAACGCTAAAATTCAGGCATTGGGAGATGATTTAAGGGATGAAGTTGTGGAGGCTGCCGAGATAAAGGTGAAATATAACGGGTATATCGCCCGTGAGCAAATGATAGCCGAAAAGTTAAATCGACTTGAATCGGTAAAGATAAAAGGCAAGTTTGACTATTCCAAGATACTCCAGATCTCGACCGAGGGCCGCCAAAAACTTGAACGCATTAACCCCGAAACAGTGGGCCAAGCGTCGAGAATACCGGGTATTTCTCCAAGCGACATCAATATATTGTTGCTATTATTAGGAAGATAAGTGATAATTGTTTCATGTGGAACATTAAAGAATTATATTATGGACAAAGTGAAAATTGAGAAAGTGAAAAGCATTGTACGCAACGTTCCTGATTTCCCTATCAAGGGTATTCAGTTTAAGGACTTGACCACTGCGTTTAAGGACCCCGAGGCGTTGCGTGTCATTTGTGACGAGACCTATGAGCTGTACAAGGACAAAGGTATCACAAAGGTTGTAGGTATCGAGTCGCGCGGTTTTATCATCGGAGCTGCGCTTGCAGTGAGACTTGGCGCTGGTTTTGTTCCCATCCGCAAGCCCGGCAAGTTGCCTGCCGACACTATCTCGGTTGACTTCCGTAAGGAGTATGGCACCGACACTATCGAGATTCACAAGGACGCGATTGAGCCCGGCGACGTGGTTCTTATCCACGACGATCTGCTCGCTACCGGAGGCACTATGCTTGGCGCGCTTGAACTTGTTCAGCAGATGAATCCCTCGAAGGTGCACGTCAACTTCATTATTGGTCTTTCAGACCTTGGCGGCCGCGACCTTTTCCCCAAGGAAGTTGAGCTTACCACTTTGTTTGACTTTTAAATTATACCATCAATATCAGGCGTGGGTGCCAACGGCATCTGCGCCTTTTTGCTATATCTAGAATTTTTAGAAATCTAGAATATCTAGATTCCAATCCTATGACCGACGAACTGAAACTAAAATTAAGTCTTCTCCCGGAGTGCCCTGGGGTGTATCGCTATTTCAACAGAGATGGCGTGATAATCTATGTGGGAAAAGCCAAGAACTTAAAACGTCGTGTCAATTCTTATTTCAACCGCGAGCACCAGGTGTATCGCACTAGTGTCCTGGTGAAGCACATCGTAGACTTGCAGTACACGGTTGTCAACACCGAGGAAGAAGCTCTGGATTTGGAGAACAGCCTTATCAAGGAATTTCAGCCTCACTACAATGTGCTGCTCAAGGACGACAAGAGTTACCCGTGGATATGCGTGACCAAGGAACTTTACCCGCGGGTCTATATCACACGCGACAAACTGAAAAGAGGGGCGAAGTATTACGGGCCATACCCAAAGACCGAAGTTGCCAAAGCGCTCGTGGATACCTTGCGCAAATTGTTTCCCTTGCGCACGTGCCAGCACAATGTTTCACGTGAAACGATTGACGGGCTGAAACACCGCTTGTGCTTGCAGTATCACATCAAGAACTGCGAGGGTTGCTGCCGCGGACTTGTGTCGCCCGAGAAGTATGGCGCTTATATAGATGAGGTGAGGCAAATCCTCAATGGCGATACCAAACAAGTGAGCGACTACCTGGTGGAACAGATGACATCGCTGGCGTCCCAATTAAAATTTGAAGAGGCTAACGAGTTGAAACGCAAGTATTTGCTCATGGAAAACTACCGTTCTCGCTCGGTTGTGGTGAGTCCCACGATACACAATGTGGACGCATTCAGCCTGCTGCGTGACGATAATTCGGTGTTTGTGAACTATATGCACGTGCGTAATGGTTCTGTGGTTCAGAGTCTTACGCTTGAATATAAACTGCAAGGCGCCGACGTTGATGCTGCCGACGAGTCGCTCATGGCGATGGCGGTGAGCGAAATCAGGACACGCTTTGCCGAGACCTACGAACGCGACCGCGTGCGCGAGATTCTGGTCAACGTGGTGCCCGATGTGGACTTTGCCGGAGTGGAGTTTGTTGTCCCGCAGAAGGGCGACAAGCGCAAACTCCTGGCCATCTCGATGAAGAATGCCGAGCAGTACAAGACCGACAAACTCAAGATGATGGAGAAACTCAACCTCGAGCAACGCGTCACGCGCACTCTCACCACATTGCAGCGCGACTTCCATCTCACGGCGTTACCTCACCACATCGAGTGCTTCGACAACTCCAACATCAGCGGGTCGTCGCCCGTGGCGTCGTGCGTGGTGTTCCGTGATGGCAAACCGTTCAAGAAAGACTATCGCCATTTCAACATCAAGACCGTTGAGGGACCCGATGATTTCGCCTCGATGCGCGAGGTGCTCACGCGCCGCTACACACGCTTGGTGGAGGAAGGCAAGGACTTGCCCCAGCTTGTGGTGCTTGATGGCGGCAAAGGCCAGTTGAGCGCCGCTGTGGAGGCTCTCGATGCCATCGGTCTGCGTGGCAAGATCTCGCTCATAGGCATTGCCAAGCGCCTTGACGAGATATATTTCCCCGGCGACAGCGTGCCGCTCTACATCGACAAGAACAGCGAGTCGCTCAAGGTGGTGCAGCGCCTGCGCGACGAGGCGCATCGCTTTGCCATCACCTTCCACCGCAAGCAGCGCAGCAAGTCGCAGATTCATAGCGAACTTGATGATATTAAAGGTGTGGGCGATGTTACTAAGAAGTTGTTGCTCAGGCAGTTCAAGAGCGTGAAACGTCTGCGCGAGGCTACGCTCGAAGACGTTGCCGCAGTAGTGGGCCCCGCCAAGGCGAAACTGGTGGTAGATGCGCTTGCCGAGGCCAAAGGATAAATTCCAGAGAATTATGAGATTAGTAATACAACGAGTCAAGCAGGCGTCGGTCACGATAGACGGCGTGCTGCACAGTGAGATAGGGGAGGGGCTTATGGTCCTTGTGGGTGTTGCCGAGGGCGACACTGCCGACGATGTGAAATGGCTGGCGGCCAAGACTGCCGCTATGCGCATCTTTAATGATGATGCGGGCGTGATGAACCGCAGCGTGGTCGATGTTGGCGGCGAGGTGCTTGCTGTGAGCCAGTTCACGCTCACCGCTAGCACGCGCAAAGGCAACCGTCCGTCGTATATCCGTGCGGCAGGACACGAGCTTGCGGTGCCACTCTACGAGGCCTATTGCGAGCAGGTGCAGGCACTGGTGGGCCGAGAGGTGAAGCGTGGCATCTTCGGCGCCGACATGCAGGTAGCGCTCATCAACGACGGACCGGTGACCATCATCATCGACTCCCGCCTGCGCGAGTAACCTCCCGCATCTCCCATAACTCCCATAACTCCCATAACTCCCACAGAGATTGTTCCTTTTACTGAAAGAAATTATCCAGAATTAAAAGAAATTATTTTTTTCCCTCTCTGTGTTTTTTATAGGAAAGGAGCTAAAAAAAAACAAGAAAAACCGTTTTGCGAGCAATGTGTCTCTACGAGCCACTGATGCTTGTTGCGGCCTTGGCCTTATGAGAACAAGTTCTCAACGCCCAGTCCCGCAACAATCATCACCCTGCGGGATTGCTTGCTCGCAAAACCAAAAAACACCGCTTCGCTGAAAAACAGATTATTTTTATATTTTCAGCTTATTTTCAGTGTATTTCAAGCGCAGCGCCACCACCTAAATACGACCGAAGAGAAAAGGCGCTTCGCTTG
>JAGHSP010000060.1 GCA_018065815.1 Candidatus Sodaliphilus limicaballi
TCGTAATTATTGGTTAAGGAAAACGGGAGACTCCGCCAGTGGAATCTCCCGTTTGTTATCGTCAGGTGCAAAAGGGATAATGAAAAAGCTAAACTTTTAAACCTTTAAACCCTTATATAAATCCCCTGCATCTCCCCTCTCTGTAGGAGAGGGGCCGGGGGAGAGGCTTTTTATTTCATCATTTGGCCTGCTGCGTTGTAGCGCTTGCCGTCCTTGGTGATGACGAGCTGGCCGTTCTCGATGGTCTTAACAGCCTTGCTGCCCTCAATCTTCACGCCGTTGATGCTGGTAGAAACCTCGGGAACAACCTTAACAGATTGTTGAATAACGGAAATTTCCTCATTAATCACAACGTCCTCTCCTGTATTGGCGTCAACAAACTTGTAACCTTCCATGTCAAGGATTTCCCAATGATTTGAATCGAAATTTGGAACTTGGATAGAAGAATACTCACCCATAATGAATGTGCCGCCACGTAGAACAACACTCCCCGGAACAACTTCTAACTCCTGACCATTCATATCACAACCAGGCATATACAATCCATGACTTTTGCCTTCGTATGTTCCTCCATAGATTGCAAGACTGCCTGTCTCGTAATGAACAGGAATTGATTTATCATTTGTAACCTTACCCGTCTTGTTGATACCGTTGTCAACGATGGTGAGGTCGCCACCTTTCACTGAAATTGTATAACCCGTTTTAGTTGCGCCCATAGTGTGGTCGTTGAGATCAAGAATCACGACAGACCCGCTTTCTACTGAAACGTATGAGTTGTAGGGGTCAGCAGTATTTATGTAGTCATCGAGAAGGGTTATTGTAGCTGGGCTTTCGGCTGTTCCTGCCGCAGCCGCAACAAAAGCGCCCTTAACACCACATTTAGTGGTTTTGCCTCCAACGGTCACGCTTGCAGGGAAACTAACTTCGGGGTCGTCAACACTTACCACCTTAACGCTTTTCTCAAGATAGCTACCGTCTCCATTAAAAAGTTCAACAATTTCGTGTGTGTCAATGTCCATGAGTGCATATCCATCCAAATCAAGAACATTCCATTGATGGTAATTAACACCTATAGCACAAACTGAGTTGGGACGATATATAAATGTGCCGCCACGCAGAGCGATAGCGCCAGGTTTTGGTATTCCCCAAGTGGCAGCTGACAGAGAGTAATTGCCCTCGTAGGTGCCGCCACACACGGTGAGTTTACCCATCTGGAAGTCAAGCGCACAATAGTTGCCATACAGCTTACCAGTCTTGTTAGCACTGTTGTCAACAATGGTGAGGTCGCCGCCAGTCACGGCTAATACTGACTGGTTGCTTGTCATGCTCAGGGTGTGGCCGTTGAGGTCAAGGGTCACTACGCCCGATGGCACTTCAAGGAAATACTGACCGCCCTCAGTGTTGCTCACGTCGGCAAGAACAGTTACGGTTGCAGGGTTCTCTGCATTTGATTCGATAGATGCAGCATGAACGGCAGTTACCAAGTTGTCGTAACTAACGGTGTGGCCGCTTACGTTCAGTGTTGCCACATCCTCGGCCCATGCACTTGCAGGGCTCATCGCCATCATGCCCATTGCCATGACAAGCGCGAAATGTAAACTTTTCTTCATAGGTTTAGGTGATTGTTGTTAATAAAAATAGTATTGTTGTGCAAAAGTAATAAAAAATCATGAAAATCACCCAATATTTTCACAGAATCCTCTCGGGGAACTCTGACCTCTCGGGGAACTCGGGGAACTCGGGGAATTTTTTTTAGTTTAGAGGATCTTTGACTGAAAGAACAGAAATAAAAAATTTTGAATAATTCCGGATAATTTCTTTCAGTTTTCACTCTCGGGGAACTCTGACCTCTCGGGGAACTCGGGGAACTCGGGGAATTTTTTCGTTTAGAGGCTTTCAGCCTCTCATTGGTAATATTTCTTCAAATTATCTTCCTTCCCGTGGTTTACAGGGTTGTGGTGTAGGACATCACGTTTTGGGAGAAGGTGTGGGTATAGGTGAGGTCGGTGGCTAGGCCTTGTATTATTTTGAGGCCTATTGCCTTATCGTCGCCCGACGCGGGTTGCAACGTGGGGTTGAATGGGCGGCCGTCGTCGTGAAGCATCACCTTCACCTGCTTGCCAGTGACCGACACACGCAGGTCGATGCACGATGCCGTGCCATGCTTGATGGCGTTCTGTGCAAGCTCGTCGATAACCACGGTTATCGCTACTGCCTCCTGGGGCGTCGCACCGCACTCGCCCGAGAGGAATTGCTGGGTTTCCTTCATTGTGGCATCAAGTTCCTCGACACGCGCAGGCACTGTCACGTCAAAGAGGTGGTCGGCACTCTTGCGCGGAATAAGGAAGAAAGGCATCATCGACTTGTCGGTGAAACGCTTATACAAGATATAAGGAGCAATGATGAGAAGCACCATCACCTGCCCGATGAGGAATCCCCACCAGGGCGAAATGTCGCAAGGGTGAGCACATAGCAGCCAGAACATGGCCATGGGGAGCAGCGGCTGGCCCGCCGACACGATGAGCGACAATGTCTTGTGCGAGTAAATCTGATACATGGGGATGAGGATGCAGAATCCCTGCATGAAGATGTTGAACGCATGTATCGCTATGCCCACGCGGGCTATCTTCATCGCCTCGGGGTCGTTGATGCCAAAGATGCTGGCAAAAGTGCCGGGAAACGCCACCATGAGGGCAACATACACGCCCAGGCCTATTGCCATGAACGCCATTGCATGACGCGACACGAGTGCCACGCCACGGTTGTCGTCCGAACCTTTGAGCACGGTTGCCACGGGAGTGTAGGAGTTGATCGTGCCCGAGATGATAATCATCGAGAACGAGAGCAAGGTAGCACACACTGCCATCGCCTCCATGCCGTGAGCACCCATGTAGGTCATCGCAGCATGGTTAGCCCCGAGCATGCGCACAGCGATGAGCGACGTGCTGATTCCCATGGGCAATCCCATGAGCAGCAGTTTGCCCAGGCTCGCCAGGCTGAACCCGCCCAGCGAGAATTTGAGGGATTCCTTCTCGCGGAAGTGAGAGAGCATGAGCACAACCGCCACGGTGTAGGAAATGTTGGTTGCCCAGGCGGCCCCCACAACGCCCCATCCGCAGAATTTCAGGAAAATGAAGCCCAGCACCACATGGGTAATCTCGGATGCGATGGTCGCCTTGGTCACCAGCTTGGGAGCACCGTCCACTGCCACATACATCATGAGGGCAAGCATCAATATGAGCGGCAATGCGCCATAGAGCTGCACATTGAGGTAATTGCTGGTGTGCACCATGAGCGTGGGCTCGCTGCACAGCAGGTGCACCAATCCGTCGCCGCAGACGAACGGCAGCATAGACCCCACGAGGCCCATCAAGAACAACACGACAAACGAGGTGGAGAACACGCCGTTGGCGCGGCGCTTGTCCTGGTTGCCTATTGCCATGCCCGTGAGCATGGAACCGCCTTGTGCCACGATGCACGTGAGGGCAAAGATGAGTTGCGTCACTGGCTTGGTGATGTTGACGCCTGCCATGGCATCGGCACCGATGAAGTGACTCAACATGAGGGCATCGATGAGCGCACCTGCCTGGCTGCCCAGCACCGTGAGAACCGAGGCCAGCAAGAAGCCATTGAATGCCTTGTTTACTAGTTTTGCACTACGTATCATAGTCAACTATTATAGTACCGGGCATTCCGGATTATCCGGAGATTCCGGAATGCCCAGGCTTGTTTTTAGTCAAAGAAGTCGAGACCGGCCATTGCCTTGATGAAACGCTCCACGTAGTCCCACGATGTGTAAGCCCACGAGAAGCCCAGGCGGCGGAGCACTTGGGTAGTGAATGTGTTGTCATATCCCAGGTTGACCACCTTGTTGCCGCCACTTGCCGCGTAGGCCATGAGCGGACGCAGACGCAAGGTCTTCTCCTCGTCTTGTGTAGCCTCGCCTATGATAGCGCCAAATTCCTCCTTCTCCACAAATCTCATGGGAGCATCAATCACGTGCATGCCGCGCAGCACGTCGCCCATGGGCAGGGTGTGGTTGTTGGTGGGATGGAACACGATGTTCTCACGCGGAGTGGTTGCGAGCAGCAGGATAGCACGGCTCACCTCGTCGATGGGCGAGAACTCACAGGTGAAGTCACACATATCGTAGGCACATGCGCCCAGAGTCTTGTAGGCACGCAGGGTAGCCATGAAGTTGTTTGACATGAAGTTCATCTGGAACTCACCGTCGCTGTTGCGGGCCGAGAGGTTGCCCACGCGCATAATCTTGGCCGAGAGGCCGTTGTCGCGCACGGCATCCAGGATGAGACGCTCGGCGTTGAACTTCGAGCGGGCATACTGGTTGTCAAGGCTCTGGCCGTAGTCGAGCTCGCGCTCAATCATGCGACGCTTGGGGTCGGGGAACCCGTTCATGCTGTGGCCGGCCACGCTCACGGTAGAGACGTGCACGAGGCGTGAGTCGCTTGCAAGGCACCACTTCACCAGGTATTCAACCGAGTTGACGTTAACCTCCTCGATGTCGTTGCCGGTAGAGAAGTGCTTCACGTTGGCAAGGCAGTTGATCACGGTGAGGTGCTTGTAGGGCAGCTGCATCACGGCGTCGGGGTTCATCATGTTAGTCTCCACGATGAACAGGCGGGTATCCATTTCCTCCTCAAAAGCCTCGTCGAAATAGTAGTAGAGCATCGAGCGCAGGCGGTCAGCCGCGCTCACTCCATCCTTGCCACGTAGCGGGCAGTAGATCTTGCCGTCATACTCTTTGAGCAAGTGGTAGAGCACATGTATGCCCAGGAAGCCGGTGGCACCGGTGAGCAGCACGTCGCCTATCTCCTGACGCTCGCCGTTGATGAGGTTCTCTATCGTGTTGTCCATGAGCACCTCGGCATATACGTCGCTCGATGCAATCTCGTCGGCAGGCTGCTGCACATCCTCGCTGGCAACAGGCGTTGCTCCCACAAACTCGGCAAGAGCGCGAGGTGTGCTGTGGGCAAACACGTCCTGGAATGCGACTTGATAGCCAAGCTTGGTTGCCTCGATGACCACCTTGATAACCACGAGCGATGTGCCGCCCAGTTCAAAGAAGTCGTCGGTTGCGCCCACCTTGTCAAGTTGCAGAATCGAAGCGAAGATGTCGCAGAACTGCTGCTCGGTCTCGTTGGCTGCTGCCACTTGGTCGGTTGATTGAGCGATGACAGGCTCGGGAAGCACCTTGACGTTGGTCTTGCCATTGGGCGTGAGCGGGAACTCATCAACCTGCAGGTAAGCGGTGGGAATCATATAGAGGGTGAGCGTCTTCTTGAGTTCGGCCTTCAGGTCGGCGATGTCGATTGCACGGTCGGCAGTGAAGTAAGCACACAAGTGGTCCTTGCCCTGGAGTTTCTTGATGAGCACAACAGCACTCTTGATGCCCTCGACCTTGACCATAGTGCTCTCCACCTCGCCCAGCTCGATGCGCAAGCCGCGCAGTTTCACCTGGTTGTCCTTGCGGCCCAGCACCATCACGTTGCCGTCGGGCAGCCAGCGAGCGTAGTCGCCCGAGTGGTACACACCGTCAACAAATCGTGCCGCGGTCTGCTCGGGCAGGTTGTTATAGCCCTTGGCCACCGAAGCACCGCCAATGAGCAACTCGCCTATCACACCCACGGGCAGCTCGTTGCCATCGTTATCCACGATGAAGTTAGTATAGTTGACGCAAGGCTTACCTATGTGGGGAATGTCGCCCACGGTGAGTTCGCTTGCGTGGCTGTTGGCAATGGTCTCGGTGGGGCCGTAGCCGTTGACGATGCGCAGGCTTTCAAACTCCTGCAACTTGCGCAGCAGTGCCAGCGAGAGCCCCTCGCCGCCCTGATATGCCATGTGCATGTTGCGCTTGAACGCGTCGTAGAAGACCTCGCTCTCGAGCAACTGCATGAAGCGCGATGTAGTGGCTGTCATGCAGTCAACATGATACTTGTCGATGAGTGCAGCAAGCGCATTGGGGTCGTTGCAGTCGTCATCGCCCACGAGCACGAGGGTCTTGCCCAGCATGAGGGGCGAACCAGTCTCCCACACCGACATGTCGAACGAGATAGTGGTGATACCCAGTGCGGCATGGCACTCGTTCTTGAGAATGCCCTGAATGAGGTTCTTGTCGCAGTGGTAGTTGCACACGCCCTTGTGCATGAGCTGCACACCCTTGGGCGTTCCGGTCGAACCCGAGGTGTAGATGAGGTAAGCCAGGTCATCGGGCTCCACATGCACGTCGGGGTTGGTCTCGTCGGTATTCTTTAACAGTTCCTCCACATCGACAGCGCGTCCGGGGAATTCGTCAAGACGGTCGGCAGTGGTGATGATGAACGGAGCCGCCGAGTCGTCAATGATGTGATTGATGCGGTCGGTGGGATACTTGGGATCGCAGGGGATATAGGCAGCGCCTGCCTTGAGCACACCATATTGCGACATGATGAGTCGGCTGGTGCGCGGCAGCAGCAATGCCACGCGGTCGCCACGCTTGATGCCGCGCTCAATGAGGGCATGGGCCAGGCGGTTCATGTGGCGGTTGAGCTGGTCGTAGGTAAACTCTCCATCCACGGCAGCCATAGCGAGCGAATCGCTGTGGTCGGCAACAGATTTCTCGAAGAGCTTGTGGTAAAGTTTGATGGGTATCTCGGCACGCTGGGTCTCGTGGAAGGTGCCGATGAGGGCAGCCTGTGCGGGGCTCAACATCGAAACTTTCTTCACGGGAGACTCGGGCGACGCCATGAAGCCAGCCAGCACAGTGGCCATCGAGTCGGCAAGACCCTGGGCAAGGTCGCGTGAGTAGCAAGAGTCGTCATATTGCATCTCGATGCGTGCGTTGCCGGCAGCATCTTCCTCGATGCTCACGATCATCTTGAACTTGGGCTGGGGATTACCAAAGTGAGTAATCTCCACTGCATGCTCGCCCACAGCGAGCGCGCTGTGCATGCCCAGTTGGTACTGGTAGAACACGTCGGGGTGCAGGTCGTAAGCGGCCGAAAGCTCGGCAAACGGGTAATTCTCGTGAGCCACAGCATTCTCAAACTCGGCGGCGCATGCCTTGATGTAGTCTTTGACGGTGACATCGGTGAGATGGGTGGTGAGGGCAATCGTGTTGACAAACATGCCCACGGTGTCGCTCACCTTGACGTTGCTGCGGCCGTTGGAAATGGTGGCCATGCACACGTCGGGGGTGTTGCAGTAGCGGCTCACGGTGTAGCCTGCCGCAGCGAGGAACAGGGCCGCGGGTGTGATGCCCAGCGTGCGGGCAAACTCGGTAGCAGCCTTGATATCGACGGGTGTCGATGCCATTGCAAGCATGCCTTGCACACCCTCGCCGCTCTTCACGTCCTCGGGAATGCTGCTTGCGCCATCGACGGTGGTCATGCGTTGAGCGAAGTATTCCTTCGAGTCGGCAAATTCTTTGGTCTCGCGACCGGCCTTCTCGTCTTCGACATAGTCGAGATAGTTATATTGCTCGCCCTCGGGCTTGGTGCCGTTGAGGGCTGCGATAAGCTGATTGCTGAAAATGCCCAGGCTTGAACCGTCCATCACCAGGTGGAGGAAGTCGGCAAGCAGTTTCACGCCGCTAGGAGTAGAAACAGCCGTGAGACGGTAGAGCGGTCCGTTGTCGAGGTCGAAGGGCTGCACGTAACCGTCCTTCATTGCCTCAAACTCCTCGTCGCTAGCCACGCTTGCGGTCTCCACCACAGCCTTAACCTCGGCGGGGACAACCTGGACGGTCTCACCGTCCTGCACCTCGAAGTGTGCCGAGAGAATGGGATGAGCCTCCACAACCTGCGATGCCGCCTTGACTACATCATCAACGGTCACCCCAGTGCCCAGGTCATAACAGGTGGGGATGTTGTAGGCCACGCTGCCGGGATTCTTCATGATGTCGAAATAGACACCTTGCTGCGGATAGCTGAGCGTAGCCACGCCGCCTTGGGGGGCTTCGTCTTTCGTCCTTTGTCCCTCGTCTTTCGTCCTTTCGTCCTTCGTCTTTCGTTCTTCGTCCTTCGTCTTTCGTTTTTCGTCCTTCGTCTTTCGTTCTTCGTTAAGAATATTATCTACAACAGCGTTGGCAATAGTGCGGATAGAGCCATCCTTGCCCAGAGTCTTGGCATCGAGGCTCACGCCGTAGCGCTTGTAAACGAGCACACTCACCTTGATTGCAGTGAGCGAAGTCATGCCCACGCGGTTGAGCGGTGTGGTGAGGCCAAAGGCCTCGGTTCCGAGTGCCGAAGCGATGATTTCCTTGATTTCGGTCTCCAGCGGGTTGAGCTCGATGTTGCTGTTATCCTCTGTTGCAGCCTCGGCGGTTGCCTCGGGTGTGGGCAGTGCCTTGCGGTTGATCTTGCCATTGGGCAACGTGGGCATTGCATCAAGGTGCATGTATATCTCTGGGTGCATATACTCGGCAAGGCTCGATGCCTCGATGTGAGCTGCCAGCGTGCTATCGGTTACGGTAGCGCCGTCCTCCACGGTGTAGTAGAGCACCAGGTGGCGCTGTCCGCTCACCTCGCGCACCTGTGAAGCAGCCTGGCGGATTCCCTCGCAAGCCGATGCCACCGAGTCAATCTCGCCAAGCTCAATGCGATAGCCGCGCAATTTCACCTGTCCGTCGATGCGGCCCAGGTATTCAATCTGGCCCTGTGCGTTATAACGCGCGAGGTCACCAGTGCGGTAAACACGCTCGCCATCGCGGGTCACAAACACCTCGGCAGTCTTCTCGGGCAACTGCCAGTAGCCGCGGCCCACTTGTATGCCTGCCACCACGAGCTCGCCGGGAACGCCCTGCGGGAGCATGTGCCCGTCGGTGCTCATGATATAGCAACGCATGTTGGGCATGGGACGGCCTATGGGGATATTTTCATACACCTCGCCGGGATTGATGGTGAAGGTGGTTGAGTCGTTGGTGCACTCGGTGGGGCCATAGAGGTTGATGATGGTCATCGTGTCGCTGCTCACGCCCGAGAGTTTCTCGCCGCCAGCAGTGATGAAACGCAGCGGCAGGTTGGGGAACGTGTTGATGAGCAGCATCATGAGCGATGTTGTGCCTCCGGTGCCATTAATCTTGCGCGAGGTGATGAACTCGGCCATCGCCTGCAAGTCTTTGCGTATCTCGCTGGGCATGATGTGCAACTGTCCGCCAGCCGCAAGTATAGGATAAATGTCGCCTATGTGGGCGTCGAACGAGAACGAGCGGTGGCTCGCAGTGCGGTCCTGTGCAGTGAGTTTCTCTATCTTGACCATGCTCCATGTGAAGTTCATCAAGCCTGCCTGATGCAGCATCACGCCCTTGGGCTTGCCTGTCGAGCCTGATGTGTAGATCATGTAGGCAAGCGATTGCGGTGTCGCCTTTGATTCGATTGAGATAACACCGGTGGGGTGCGGTATCTCGTCAAGGCAGATAACCTTGATGCCGTCAACCGAGAGTCCGCCCTCGGCAAGCTTCGCATCAAGCACTGCGCGTTTTGTAATCAACACCTTGGATTGAGAATTTTCGAGCATATAAGAGAGACGCTCGTTGGGATAGTCCACGTCGAGCGGAGTATAAGCGGCACCGGCCTTGTGGATGCCAAGCACACTCTGCGGGAACGCTATTGAGCGATCCATCATCAGCGCCACGAACTCGTCGGGCTGCACGCCGTCCTCAATCAAAATAGACGCGATGAGATCGCTGTAAACATCTAATTGCTGGTATGTGATTTCTTCGTCGCGGTCGCTCACGGCAATGGCATCGGGCTGCTCGGCAACGCGCTGCCTGAACACGTCCACGAACGTCTTGCTGGTGTCATATTCCATGCTCTCGCCTGTTGACAGCGCACGGGTAGCAGCAATATCATCGGCGTTCATCACTGGAATCTCGCCCAAAGTGCCTGTGCAGGTTGCAAGTCCGTTAGCCACAGTCTCGAAGCAGCGCACCAGCTGCGCGATGAAGTCATGGGTGTATTTGCCGGTGTTGTACGACACCTCGAGAAGGTAGTAGCCTTCTGGGGCAAGACGCAGTTCAAAGTTGATGTTGAAGCCCGGCTCATGCTTGCGCAGGTCTTTGAAATAACGATCCTCGCCCTCAATATGGAGAGGCACGCTGTTTACAAATCCCTGGAACACGAAATTGACCGACACGTCAAAGTTGGTGACATGGCAGAAGTCGCCAAACGAGTAGGCAGCCGAGTAGCGTCGTGACTCATTAGCCTGGCGGTCAGAGTCAATGAGCAACTCGTCAACGGTGCGCGCGGGTGAGCAGTCGAGGCTCACGGGCATGGTGCGCACAAGCATGTCGATGGTGCGAGCCGTGCGGTTGTCATCGCGGCCAGAATGTACTGTGGCGTATGATGCACGGGGCTCGCCACTGAGGCGCGACAGCATCAGCGCAAACGCAGCGTTGAAGAACGTTGACTTGGCAGTACGGTTGCGGCGCGTGGCTGTGCGCAGTGCCTTCTGGTCGATATCGATGGGGAAGTGCTCTTTGCAGAACCCTGTGGGACCATTGCTAACTGATGCTATGGGCGACGGGCGCTCCACACCGGCATATTCATTCTCATACCACTCGCGGGCCTCGCGCATGAAGTCACCGCTGCGCACTTCCTGTTCGAGTTGCGACACATCATGGCCGGTGAAGGGTTCGGCTTCAAGCGTCTCGCCGGCATAGCCCCTTGATATCTCCTTGGACATGATGACCACACCAGTGCCGTCAAGTACCACGTGGTTTATGTTGAAAAAGAGATATGCGCCTCGAGAGTCGCGGTAGATCGCAGCCTCTGCCAGGTCGGCTCCAAGCAGGGCATAAGAACCGCCTAATGTAAGCTTGAAAGTCTCGAAATCATCAACGTCAATGATGGGACACTTGAAAGGTGCGTTACTGTCTTCCATACACAGGTCGCCGCTCTCGTCGGTGACGATGTGTCCTTTGACATAAGGATGAGCCTCAACAAATGCCTCAACGGTACGTGCAAGGCGGTCGAGATCGGTCGAAGCCGGGAGTTCAAAATAAATGGGATTATTATAGTTCTCGTCCTCGGTTTGGTTGAGTGTCGCAAGATATATGCCCAGTTGCGACTGGGTTAGTTTAGTTTTCATAGATTTATTACAAATTAGGAAAAGACTTCGTGGAGTTATTCGATGGTGAACATCGTGTCAAGCTTGGTCACCTTGAGAATCTGGAGAATCTCTGGGCGCACACCTGTTAATGTAACATTGGCTCCGGCGGCCTTGCGCAGAAACAGGAACAAACGAATACCTGACGAACTGATGTATTCCAGCTCGCGGCAATCAATATTTAATGCCTTGCCAGTCAATTTTTCGGCTGTGGCCAGAATTTGTTCTGTGACATTCTGCGCCGACATTGTGTCAAGGCGACCAGCAAATTTAATTGAAACACCATTGGCGTTTTCTGCAATGTTAAATTCCATATACTATATTTTTAGTTCTATTT
>JAGHSP010000197.1 GCA_018065815.1 Candidatus Sodaliphilus limicaballi
TGGCAGCCTGTTCTCGCTCAAGTTGCGCGAGGTGTGGCGCTACCGCGACTTGCTGCGCATGTATGTGAAGCGCGATATAGTCACCTACTACAAGCAGACGGTGCTGGGTCCGCTGTGGTTCTTCATCCAGCCCGCCCTCACTACCGTGATGTTCATGCTCGTCTTTGGCGGCATTGCGGGCATCAGCACCGACGGGTTGCCCCAGCCGCTGTTCTACATGGCAGGACTGCTGTGCTGGAACTACTTTGCCGACTGCCTAAACCGGTGCTCCGACACCTTTGTCGCCAACCAGGATGTCTTTGGCAAGGTTTATTTCCCGCGCCTCGTGGTGCCGTTGAGCGTCACGTTGAGCAACATGGTGAAGATGGGCGTGCAAGCGATTCTGTTCGCTCTCATCTACCTGTATTACGTCATCATGAGCCACGGCTGTGCCGTCAACGCCTACGCTTTGCTACTGCCCTTGCTTGTGCTCATGCTCGCAGGGCTGGGGTTGGGATTCGGGCTGCTCATCACAAGCATCACCACCAAGTACCGCGACCTGAAGTTCCTCGTCACCTTCGGGGTGCAGTTGTGGATGTATGCCACCCCGGTCATATATCCGCTCAGCACGCTTACCAAGAGTCACCCTGACTACGTGTGGCTACTGCAGGCCAACCCCATGACCAGCATCATCGAGACCTTCAAATTTGCCTTCCTGGGCAGCGGCATGTTCTCCTGGGCTTCGCTGGCCTACAGCCTCGCCTTTACTGTCGCCGTCATCCTGCTAGGCACCATAGTGTTCAACAAAGTAGAACGTAACTTCATCGACGTAGTGTGACGCTTTTGCTACGATGCGCTTTCGCAGGTGATTTACAAATAGGAAACCAAAAGGCGCTTCGCTTGAAAAAATCTGCGAGAAAAAAAATCCGCGAGTTCCCCGAGTTCCCCGAGAGAAAAAAATGATCGCTTTAGAATTTGAAAACATTAGCAAGCAGTATCAGCTGGGCAAGATTGGCACTGGCACGTTGAGCCGTGACCTTAATCGCTGGTGGGCCAGCGTGAGAGGCAAGGAAGACCCCTACCTCAAGATAGGCCAACGCAATGACCGCGCAAGCAAGGCCCAGGGCGACTTCGTGTGGGCACTGCGCGACATCAACCTCAAGGTGGAGCAAGGCGAGGTGCTGGGCATCATCGGCAAGAACGGCTCCGGCAAGAGCACATTGCTCAAAATACTGTCTCGTGTCACCTCACCCACCACCGGCCGCATACGGGGCCGCGGTCGCGTGGCATCGCTGCTCGAGGTGGGCACTGGATTCCACCCCGAGATGACCGGCCGCGAAAACATCTACATGAACGGTTCCATCATGGGCATGACCCGTGCCGAGATAGACCGCAAGCTCGACGAGATCATTGACTTTGCCGGCGTGCAGATGTATGTCGATACCCCCGTCAAGCGATACTCCTCGGGCATGAAAGTGCGGCTGGGATTTGCCGTGGCGGCCCACCTCGAGCCAGAGATACTCGTGGTAGATGAGGTTCTCGCCGTGGGCGACGCCGAGTTCCAGAAAAAGGCAATAGGCAAGATGCAAGACGTGGCGCGCGGTCAGGGCCGCACCGTCCTCTTCGTGAGCCACAACATGACGGCAGTGGACCACCTGTGCACCTCAGGCATAGTGCTCAACCATGGCACACTCGCCTTTGCCGGGACTGCCCACGAAGCCATACAGCATTACTCACAGCAGCACACATCGCCGGCGGCAAGCGGCACATTGGCTCCCGACCCGCGCAGCGAGGGACATCTCAAAGACCTGTCAATACAATTCCTTGACGAGAACGGCGACGAAACCACACCCCGTTGCGGCAGACCGCTCACGGTGCGCATCAAGTGTAATGCGCTCAACGACTACCGCAGCGTGAAAGTCTCATTCGTGATACGCGACCCCTTCGAGCGTCCCATTCTCGCCTGCCCCAGTTATCTCACGCATGATGAATTTGCAATGCCCCGGGGCAACCACTGCCTTGAACTCAAAATCCCCAAACTGCCGCTAACGGCAGGCAACTACATGGCAGGACTGTTCATTGAAGCAAGCAAAGATATGCTCTACGGCCAGCGTGATGCAATGAGGTTTGAAATCGAAGACGCCGACTACTATGGCAACGGCCGCAGCCTCCCCGCCCATCTCATGGGCAGCGCCACCCTGTGC
>JAGHSP010000313.1 GCA_018065815.1 Candidatus Sodaliphilus limicaballi
CGTTACAGGTTTTTTTGTAATTTTGCACAAAACATGGTATTTGATGACAAGCGAAGACTTTTTCGACGTCGTCCTTTATTTAACGAAAATAGATTATGATAAATGTAAATATAGACCAGCGTATTGCCGAGGTGTGTCCCGAAATTAAGATAGGGCTTATCAGGGCTAATGTTGTTAATTCTCCCACCTGCGACGATCTGTGGAAAGAGATTGAACAGGCTGCCCAAGACATCACGGGACAATATGAACTGCTTGCAATCAATGCCCGCCCTGCGATTGCCGGCACTCGCAAACTGTATAAAGCGCTAGGCAAAGACCCCGGCCGCTATCGCGTGGCAAGCGAGCAACTGTGCCGACGCATCGTGAAAGGACTGGGAATTTATCGACTCACGACGCTCATTGATGTAGTCAACCTTGTGTCAATCAAGAGCGGTTATGCCATCAGCGGACTAGACGCCGACAAAATTGAAGGCAATACACTGACACTAGGGGTTGGCGAGAAAGATGAGGAGTACCATGGCATAGGCCGAGGGTTGCTCAACATCGAGAATATGCCTGTTTACCGTGACGAGATTGGCGGTATAGCAACTCCCACTAGCGACGAGGAGAGAACGAAATTCACCGATGATACCACATGTGTGCAGATCAACATCAACGCTTTCGCCCCCGAGATGCCCATCGAGCAAGCTGTGAAATGGATGGTGGAACTGCTCGAAAAATATGCCCAAGCAACTAATATAGAAACTAAAATATTATGAAAATCTTATCAATTAAAGGTGGCGCAATCAATGGCCGTAACCTAGACGAAGTGGTGAAATGCCTTGAAGATGGCGGCATTATCATCTATCCTACCGATACCGTGTATGCCCTCGGTTGTGATGCGATGAACAACCAGGCGATAGAACGAATATGTGCAATCAAGGAGATGAAGTCGGCTAAAACAAATCTCTCTATTATATGCAGCGAGATTTCAGAAGTGTCGCAGTATGCCAAGTTTGACAATTCCCAATTCAGACTAATGAAAGCCCACTTGCCAGGTCCATTTACCTTCATCTTGCAAGCATTGTCAAGGTTGCCCAAGGCATTCAAGGGGCGCAAAACCGTGGGAATAAGAATCCCCGACAATGACATTGCCCTGACTATAGAACGTGCATTGGGCAAACCCATTCTTACGACCTCGGTTGAAGGACCTGACGATGACTACCGTTGTGAGCCAGAACTCATTGCCGAGACCTATAAGTCATCGGTTGACATAGTGATAGACGCAGGACGCGGCGAGCTGGAACCATCGACCATTGTTGACTGCACTGGCGATGAACCAGAGGTAGTGCGTCAAGGTAAGGGCGAACTGGATTAGTTATCCTCTGCTTAATTCTTTTACAAGGGAGATGCGCACGCGTTTCCCTTTGATTTTGGCTTGTTGCAAGCGGGATAGCGTTTCGTTGATATTATTTCTAGGCACAGCGACTATTGCATAGTGATCACGCACATCTATCTGTCCTATTTCCTTTGCCGAGACGTTGCCGCTGTTGTTAGCTATAAACCCAACTATATCACCTTTAGATATTTTCTCCTTTTTCCCTGCCATGAAATAGAGTGTTGCCATTGCCGCGTTGATGTTGTTGCGCGTGAGTGTCGCCGGAATGTGCCATTCGTCATCGAAAGCGACATAATCTGGTACCGACTCGGTGGGACCGACAATCACAAAAGCGTCACCGCAGGCTTGTTGCCTGGCAGTGCGTCCGTTGCGGTGAGTATAACTCTCGCTCGACACGGGCATGTGGTAGTGGATGATGTTTTTCACGTCGCTAATATCAAGTCCACGTGAACCCAAGTCGGTGGTGACGAGCACAGGGTAAGTCCCATTATGAAACATGCTCACTGCCATCTCGCGGCTCAACTGGTCGAGTGCGCCATGATATAGCCCTGCTGCGATATGGTTAGCCACTAGTGAGGCATGAATACGCTCGACAGCATCACGATAATTAGCAAAGACGATGCTCTTTCCATCGGGCAACGAAAGTAACAATCGCTTGAGAGTCTCAAGTTTATCGGGAGCGTCGCTACTTACCTGCCACACTTTTAGTTTTGACGTGCTGCGGTTATGCGAGAAATTAATTTCAACGGGACTGTTTAGTCTCAAATATTCGGGCAGGGTATCAATCATAGTTGCTGACGTGAGGAAGCGTCGTGACAAGTTGGGCATGCGCTTAATGAGCTTCTTCATCTCGTCCTCAAAACCAAGCTCTAGGCATTTGTCAAACTCGTCTATGACAAGCTGTTTGGTGTTGGTAATGTCGATGTTGCCGCGCTGGCAATGGTCAAGGAGACGTCCTGGGGTTGACACAATAATCTCGGGCACCACAATCAGTGAGTTTTTCTCATCCTCAACCTTGTGGCCGCCGTAACAGCATGTCACCTTGTGCCCTTCTGCAATCACACGCAGTATGTCAAAGATCTGCAAAGCCAGTTCGCGTGACGGCACTATGATAACTACCTGGAGTTTTTCTGGCAGGTCTTTCAATGCCTTTAATACCGGAATGATATAAGCAAGAGTTTTTCCTGAACCGGTGGGAGAATACAAAACGATGTCACCATTCATGGAAGAAGACTTGCCAAGAACTGCCTTTTGCATGTCGTTTAGAGAGCTAATGCCCATGCGGTTTTCGATTATACTTAATATTTCGAGTTCTTTCATATTAATTTTTTTGCAAAATTACTTATTTTAATGGACTTCACGAGTAATATAAGAGTAAAATTAGCGATTTTCTTGCTCATTTATGAGTAAATCGCTAATTTTGCATAATATTTTTATAGATTATGATAGAAAACACTACAACTGGCAAGAAAGATTTAAAATACTTGAAGTTGCTTTCTCGCAGTTTTCCTAATATTGCTACAGCAGGCACCGAGATTATAAATCTCGAAGCAATTCTCAATTTGCCAAAAGGCACCGAGCATTTCCTTGCCGACCTTCATGGCGAGCACGAGGCATTCCAGCATGTGCTTCGCAATGCATCGGGTACAATCAAGCGCAAAGTAAAGGAAATCTTTAATGAAACGCTGGGCACTCGCGAGCAAAAAGAACTATGCACACTCATATATTACCCTCAAGAAAAACTTGAATTAATCAAGGCTGACATATCTGACAATGAAGAACTTACTGATTGGTATTTTATTACCATCAACCGTTTGGTGAAAGTGGGTCGCAATGTGTCGTCAAAATACACGAGGTCAAAGGTTAATAAAGCTCTTCCTGAAGACTTCTCTTATATAATTCAAGAGTTGTTGCACGAGAGTGCGGTTGACCCCAACAAGCAAGCCTACGTGGACGTGATTGTGCGTACAATCATTTCAACAGGATGTGCCGACGACTTTATCGTGGCAATGTGCAACCTCATACAGCAGCTTACCATCGATTTGCTCCACATCCTGGGTGATGTGTATGACCGTGGTCCCTCGCCTCACCTCATTATGGATATTTTGTGTTCGTATCACAACTTTGACTTCCAGTGGGGCAATCATGATATCTTGTGGATGGGCGCTGCTGCCGGCAATGACTGCTGCATAGCAAATGCGGTGCGCATGGCATTGAGATATGGAAACCAGAGTGTGCTTGAAGACGGATATGGAATAAACCTTCTCCCGCTTGCTACTCTGGCAATGGATAGATATGGCGACGATGACTGCACTCAATTCTGGCCGAAGGACTGCGACAATACTGACACGCAGATAAGCAGTTCGCTGGTAGCAATGATGCACAAGGCCATAACAATCATTCAGTTCAAACTTGAGGCGGCTACTATCATGAGGCATCCGGAATTTGATATGAATGACCGTCTCTTGCTTGATAAGATTAATGAAGACTACACCAAGGTCAATATAAATGGTACTGACTATGAACTGGTAGATCATAATTATCCCACAGTTAATTTCATTGCCCCGTTCACACTCACTGCCGATGAAGAGGCTGTCGTGGCTAAACTGAATGCATCGTTCACTGGTTCGGAAAAACTCAGGAAACACATGAAGTGCTTGTTCCGCAATGGTTGCATATATAGTGTGGTAAATGGCAATCTGCTATTCCATGCTTCCATACCGCTCAATGCCGATGGCACTCTTAAAGACATTGATATTCAAGGCGAGAAGTATCATGGCAAGGCTCTTCTTGACAAAGTGGGCGCAATGATTAGGGAAGCATATTTTGGCGCAACGACCGAGGCACAGCATGAATATGCCCTTGACTATGTGTGGTACTTGTGGTGTGGCAAGAATTCGCCTGCATTTGACAAAGAAAAGATGGCAACATTTGAACGCTATTTCGTAGCCGACAAAGAAACCCACAAAGAGGAAAAAGGTTACTACTATCAATTGCGTGACAATGAGGCAATTTGCGACATGATTCTTGATGAGTTTGGTGTTACAGGACCGTTCAGACACATCATTAACGGGCATGTTCCTGTCAAGGCCACCAAGGGCGAGAACCCAGTGAAAGGCAATGGCAAACTAATGGTGATAGACGGTGGGTTCTCGAAGGCTTATCAACCGCAGACCGGCATTGCTGGATATACACTTGTGTACCACAGCCGTGGATTCCAGCTTGTTCAGCATGATCCTTTTACGTCTAAGGAGCAGGCTGTACAAGAAGGTAAGGACATCAAATCGACACTGCAACTTGTGGAGATGACTAACAGAAGGATGATGGTAAAAGATACCGATATAGGCATTGATTTGCAACAACAGATTAAAGACTTGCAAAACTTGTTGCTCGCCTATAGATCAGGTTTGTTAAAGGAAAAAGCATTTAGGCCATTGACTAACAAACGATGACGTCCATTAGGAAGAAAGACTCCTAAATGTCATTAAAAATCGGTATATAGTTGTTAAAATTGCACTTTTTGCTACCTTAAGT
>JAGHSP010000115.1 GCA_018065815.1 Candidatus Sodaliphilus limicaballi
CACAACTTCTATGCAGGACCATCTATCCTGAGCCAGTTCACCCTCGACAAGAGCGTGGAGGCTATTCGCGACTTTGCAGGCACAGGTCTGTCAATTCTTGAGATTTCTCACCGCAGCAAGGAGTTCACTGCCGTTATGGACGAAGCCGAGCAACTGTTCAAGGAACTGCTCGACATACCCGCAGGTTATCGCGTTCTATTCCTGGGCGGCGGCGCTAGCACACAGTTCTGCATGGTTCCTTACAACCTGCTCAACAAGAAAGCGGCCTATCTCGACACAGGCACTTGGGCCAACAAAGCAATGAAAGAGGCAAAACTATTCGGCGAGGTTGAGTGCGTGGGTTCATCAAAGGCTGATAACTACACCTATATTCCCAAAGGATATGTAATCCCCAGCGATGCTGACTATTTCCACATCACTACCAACAATACAATCTACGGCACCGAGATACGCGAGGATTACGATGTAAACGTGCCCCTGGTGGCTGATATGTCAAGCGACATTTTCTCTCGCCCCGTTGACGTGTCGAAGTATGCACTCATCTACGGCGGTGCACAGAAGAACATCGCTCCTGCTGGCGTTACCTTCGTCATCGTCAAGGAAGACATCCTGGGCAAGGTTGACCGCGTCATCCCCACAATGCTCAACTACAAGACTCACGTTGACAAGGGTTCTATGTTCAACACTCCTCCCGTGTTCCCCATCTTCGCTGCATTGCAGACCCTTAAATGGTACAAGGAGTTAGGTGGTGTGAAAGTGCTCCAGCAGATGGACGAAGAGAAAGCCGCCTACCTGTACGACGCCATCGACTCTAGCAAGATGTTCGTGGGAACAGCCGCAGCCGAGGACCGCTCGGTTATGAACATCTGCTTCGTCATGAAGCCCGAATACAAGGAACTTGAGAAGGACTTCATCGACTTTGCATCAACCAAGGGTATCGTGGGCATCAAGGGTCACCGCAGCGTGGGAGGTTTCCGTGCTTCTACCTACAATGCCCTGCCCCTCGAGAGCGTCAAGGTTCTCGTTGAAGCTATGAAGGAATTTGAAAACAAGTAATACCTTATTATATTATGAAGATATTAGTTGCCACCGAGAAGCCCTTTGCACCTGTGGCTGTTGAGGGCATTAAGGAAGTGATTGAGAGCGCAGGACACGAACTCGTGCTCGTGGAGAAAGGCACCAAAGCTGATATGCTCGCTGCTGTAGCCGACGCTGCCGGCCTAATCGTGCGCAGTGACAAGGTGGACAAGGAAGTGTTTGACGCAGTCAAGGAACTGAAAGTTGTGGTGCGTGCCGGTGCAGGTTACGACAACATAGACCTCGCCGAAGCTACAGCCCACGGCGTGTGCGTGATGAATACCCCTGGCCAGAACGCCAATGCAGTTGCCGAGTTAGTGATGGGCATGCTCGTTACCCTCATCCGCAACCGCTACAACGGCACATCAGGCACCGAGTTGCTGGGCAAGACCTTGGGTATCCATGCCTACGGTGCAGTGGGCCGCAACGTGGCTCGCATCGCCAAGGGATTCGGCATGAAGGTTAGCGCCCTTGATCCCTGGGTTAAGGACGAAGCAATGCTGGCCGACGGCATCACACCTGTGCACAACCTCGAGGACCTTTACAAGAACAACCAATACGTGAGCCTTCACATTCCCGCTACCGCCGAAACACGCGGTTCGGTCAACAAGGCACTTGTTGAACTCATGCCCAAGAATGGTGTGCTCATCAATGCTGCCCGCAAGGAAGTGATCGACGAGGCAAGCCTTGCCGAAGCTCTTGAGGCACGCACCGACCTGCGCTATGTGGCCGATGTGAAGCCTGATGCAGCAGCCGAATATGAGGAGAAATTTGGCGACCGCGTGATGTTCACCCCCAAGAAAATGGGTGCACAGACCGCCGAAGCCAATATCAACGCAGGTCTCGCCGCTGCCAATCAGGTAGTTGCCCACCTCAAAGACGGTTTCAATCGTTTCCAAGTAAACAAGTAATCACACTACACTCCTAGCTATAAAGCCTGCCACATACACATGCGGCAGGCTTTTATTTTTCAGGATTCAACCCAGAAAATTCTATCTCATCAGTCAAGGGAATGAATTATAAGACCCGAGCGGAGTTTAGGTTCAAACCATGTAGCCTTGGGGGGCATGATGTTGCCGCTGTCGGCAATGTCAATGATTTGCTGCATAGTCACAGGATAGAGTGCCAGCGCAACCTTCATCTCTCCGCTATCGACACGACGCTTGAGTTCGCCCAGTCCACGAATACCGCCCACAAAATCAATGCGCTTATCAGTGCGCAGGTCGGTAATGCCCAATATATCGCGCAAGATATAGTTACTTGATACCGAAACATCAAGCACACCAATGGGATCGTTATCATCGTAGGTTCCAGCCTTGGCCGAGAGTTTATACCACTTACCACCGAGATAGAGCGAGAATGTGTGCAGAGCTTCGGGTTTATAAACCTCGGCACCCATGTCTTCAACAACGAAGTTCTCCCCTACCTTATCCAAGAACTCCTCATCACAGAGTCCATTAAGGTCCTTGACCACACGGTTGTAGTCCATCACCTTGAGATGCGACTGCGGGAAGCACACTGCCAGAAGATAGTTATACTCCTCCTTGCCAGTGTGATTTGGGTCAGCTTTGGCTTTTTCCTCTCCCACATGTGCAGCAGCGGCTGTGCGATGGTGTCCGTCGGCAATGTAGAGATATGGCATTGCTTCAAACGCCATTGTGATAGAGCTAATAACATCCTTGTCGCTGATGGTCCACAGTGTGTGACCGATGCCGTCTTCGGCAACAAAGTCATATTCAGGCGTTTGTCGTGCGGTATCGGCAATGATGCCCTCAAGCACCTCGTTGGTGGGAAATGCGAGGAACACGGGCTCAATGTTAGCGTTGTTCACCTGGATGTGGCGCATGCGGTCAGTTTCCTTCTCGCGACGAGTGAGCTCGTGTTTCTTGATGCGTCCCTCAAGATAGTCGTGAACGCTAGCAGCAACCACGATGCCATACTGAGTGCGGCCATCCATCGTCTGGGCATAGATATAATATTTATCTTCCTGGTCTTGTACAAGCCAACCTTTCTTCTTGAAGACAGCAAAGTTATCCACGGCTTTATCATAGACACAGGGGGCATGCTCATCGGTGCCAGCGGGGAAATCAATTTCAGGTTTAATGATATGATACAGAGACATCTCATTACCCTCGGCTTCTTGCCTAGCCTCTTCGCTAGAAAGCACATCATAGGGCTTGGATGCTACTTTTTCTACATAATTTTGAGGCGGACGAATGCCGCGAAACGGTTTTACTGTAGCCATAGTTTTTTTAAAAGGTTTAAAGGTTTAAAAGTTTAAGGGGTTAATTGGATTAAAGGTAAGGGTTTACTGAACGGATATTCCGGACCTCAATCCGGAATATCCGGTTTATCGAAATTATTTCATGTTGCGGATGATGGTCTGCTCACGGTCGGGACCCACCGAGACGATAGTGATGGGCACACCCAGCTTTTCCTCAAGGAAAGCAATGTAGTCCTTGAACTCCTGCGGGAACTGGTCCTCACTTGTGAGATGACTCATAGGTGTATTCCAACCTTTAATCTCGGTATAGACTGGTGTAATACCCTCTTCTATCGAATAGGGAAAATCGCGTGTCACCTGTCCATTCACCTCGTAGGCATCACATGCCTTGATGGTTTCAAACCCATCGAGCACGTCGCTCTTCATCATGATGAGCTGTGTCACACCATTGAGCATGATAGTGTATCGCAAAGCCACGAGGTCAATCCATCCGCAACGGCGCTCACGGCCTGTGACAGCACCATACTCGTGACCTATGCGGCGAATCTCTGCTCCGGTCTCATCAAAGAGTTCGGTGGGAAATGGTCCAGATCCCACGCGGGTGCAATAAGCCTTAAAGATGCCGAACACCTCACCTACCTTGCTGGGAGCAACGCCCAGACCGGTGCATGCTCCTGCACACACAGTGCTTGATGATGTGACAAAGGGATAACTACCGAAGTCCACGTCGAGCATGCTGCCTTGTGCTCCCTCGCACAGTACACTCTTGCCCGCAGCAAGCTGCTTGTTGATATAGAACTCACTGTCGATTATGTCAAACTGCTTGATATATTCAATGCCTTCAAACCACACTTTCTCGGTTTCCTCAAGTGTCGTTGCGTCATATTTATAACCTATATTCTGCAATATGTTCAAATGACGCTGCTTGTGAGCAGCATATTTTTTCTCAAAATCTTCGAGTATGTCTCCCACGCGAAGACCGTTACGAGAAATCTTGTCGGTGTAAGTGGGACCAATACCCTTACCGGTAGTGCCCACCTTGTTCTTGCCTTTGAGCGACTCATATGCAGCATCAAGGAGACGGTGTGTGGGCATGATCAGGTGTGCTTTCTTGGAGATAAACAAACGGCTCTTAAGGTCCTGACCGCTTTTCTCAAGTTCCCTAGCCTCGTCCATGAAGAGATCGGGTGCCAAGACCACGCCATTGCCTATTACATTTACCTTGCCACCCTGAAAAACTCCTGACGGTATTGAGCGCAAAACATAGTGCTGACCCTCAAACTCAAGGGTGTGTCCAGCGTTGGGACCTCCTTGAAAACGTGCCACAACATTGTAGCGCGGCGTGAGCACATCCACTACTTTACCTTTACCTTCATCGCCCCATTGGAGCCCTAACAATACATCAACTTTCATAATTTTGTTTTAGGAGTTATATTATTTTAGTTTTTTGCAGTGTTATTCACCAAAACTGATTAGCACTCTCGCATTATCAGTTGTAGTGCAAAGATAATAAAAATCGGCGAGACAATAAAGGAAAAAAGGTAATAATCTTATCTTGATTAACTATATTTTCTGTCCAACTAGGCATAACGCCCCACATAGAGTTATTATAGAAGGACACAGATATTTTAGTTTGCCATGCTATGTGGTGAGACAATTTGATATATGCCAGAAAGTGAATCATACTTGACGGGGAACCCGTCACACTGCATCGTAACCG
>JAGHSP010000391.1 GCA_018065815.1 Candidatus Sodaliphilus limicaballi
ACTGTGGATAATAACGCAATATCATACAAGAATCTGCCACTATCAGGGTGCTGCGTTGCAGTGAGATGCAACGGTGATTCCTATAGTTCAATCCTGCAGAGTGACCATGAGATAGCATTACTCCTGGCTCGAGGCATCGAGGTGTGGGTTGACTTGTCGTCAATAGGGGAGAGCTATGCATGCATGGCGGCATTGAGGTTTTGCCGCACAGCCAAGGAGGTTGACGGCAAGTTGGGCATGTGGATCGACGTTGAGCACCCATGCCTGGCTCAACTTTTAAGCAAGAAAGAATTGAAACGACATCTCTCGCTTGTTGTTAACAAGCAATTCATGCAAGCCTTGGCGCAAGACCAGGGATATGCAACCATCGAAGAAGGCAAGATGTGGCAAGCGATTGGAAATGTTGCCAATGTCTGTTTCAAGGCGCCCGAAATCGTGCACTATCGCCTCCAGGAGGTTAAGACAATCGACCTGATGCAGCTTGTGAAAATAGGCGACAATGGCGAATATCTTGACTATAAAGGATTAAAGGGACTGTGCAATACCACGGTAGAAGATTCCAAAGAGAGTAAAAAAGCACTGATTTCAAAATTGGGTGCACTCCTTGATGACAACACCGATGCGGTAGAGAAAGACTTGCTGGCCAAGATCCTTGGTGCTACATGCGAGGCGGGTGCATTGCACCTAGTGTTTGAGCAATTTGAGACTCTGCTGCAAGTGCTCGGGGCCATCGACGATGTCGAGATTAAGCAATCAATCACCAGCGTTATTGACGAGACCTGCGCCCTCAATTGCACAATATCGAAGCACACCCTGTCAAAGGGGTTGCGAACCGAAGAACATAGAAACCTATGCTTTACTGCATGCAAGTGTGACTGCGACTACTTCTGCCTGGTATCAAACACCTCAGCTAAGGGCAACCAACATTATATGGCCGACGAGGAATACATCCTTAAACGCCCGCAGTCGCTCGAGGCCGACGTGGTGAGGTTCCAGAACAAAAAGGAAAAATGGATTGCATTCGTGGGTCTTATTGACGGTCGCCCTTACGAAGTTTTTACTGGCATCCAGGACGATGAGGAAGGAATTTTCTGCCCCAAATCGGTCAATTCAGGTAAAATCATCAAGGCCCTCGACGAAAACGGACAGAAGAGATACGACTTCCAATTCATCAACAAGCGAGGTTTCAAGACCACAATAGAAGGATTGTCTGAAAAATTCAACCCGGAGTTCTGGAACTATGCCAAACTGATTTCAGGAGTACTGCGCTACGGCATGCCCATCGAGCAAGTAGTGAAACTAGTGAGCAGCCTCGAGCTCGACAACCAGAGCATTAACAACTGGAAATCAGGCGTTATCAAGGCCCTCAAGAAATATCTTCCCAACAACGAAAGCGAAGAATAAGAAAAGATTGTTTTGCTTACACACAAAAGCCGAGGAACCTCAAATAGAGATTCCTCGGCTTTTTTTATTTGCCTTTAAGGATAATTTTAATGATTGAGTTAATATCTGTTACGTCGATTGTTAAGTCTTCGTTCATGTCTCCTTTCATCATTATTGTCACTTCGCACGATGCGCCCAGGTTGCTGCCGTCGGTTGTCGTAGCGGTGATAGTCACCTTGCCGGGCTTTAGAGCTTTGATGCGTCCGTGAGTATCAACAGTAGCAATCTCTTCGTTGCTCGACTTCCAAGCAATTTCCTGGCTTGCTGCAGCGGCAGGCTCAATAGTGGGGTAGACCTGCACCAGTGCTGTCTCGGTAGTTTTAAATTCGCTCATGTCGAGTGTGATTGAGGTTGCCTTGTCTTCTTGGGGCTCGGGAGCACCCGAGGTAACTGTGCATGTGGTATTGCCCAGCTGCGTCATTGTTCCCGCAGCGTTACTTACATATATTTCCTTAAGTTCAATGGTTGCCGTGCCGTGGAAATCATTATCGGCAGTAATCCACACGCTGATAATCTCACCGCTGTTGCCCACGATTTCATAGTTATTGGCCGAGTAATAGGCAGCGTTATACTGTCCGTTGCCACGGTCACCCATGGTGAGGGTGTGGTCATCGGCACGCTCGCTGTTCACGCTGCAGCGCAGGCGGCCACGGTCGTCGGTAGCCACTGTCAGCCCCGCGGGCAGGTGCAATTCGAGTTGGAAAGCAACAAGCTCATTACTGTTGTTCAGATTGATTCCCACCTGTTTGGTTTCGCCCGCTGCTATTTCGAAATCATTGATGAACATCGAGTCATCGCTCGCGGGAGGGTTAACAGGCTGTGGGCCGGTAACGGTGCATGACGAGTCTTCAAGTTTGGTCATCGTGCCTACTGCGTCACTTACATACACTTCCCTCAGTTGTACGGTCGCTGTGCCTTTGAAGTCATCGGCAGCAGTAACCCATAAGTTGAAAACCTCACCGCTGTTGCCCACAATTTCATAATTGTTGGTTGAGTAATATGCCACATTATACTGTCCGTTGCCGCGGTCGCCCATAGTAATAGTATGTCCGTCGGCACGGTCGGCATTAACGGCACAACGCAATCTGTTGCGAGAATCTTTTGCTACTACCAGACCATTGGGCAGATGCACCTCGAGCTGGAAAGCAACCAGGTCGCTTTCGTTATTCAGGTTCACGCTCACCTGCTTAGTCTCTCCGGCTTCGATAGAGAAATCGTTGATGAACATCGATGCTGCACCCACGGGAGGGTTAACAGGCTGTGGACCGGTAACGGTGCATGAGGTGTTGCTCAGATGTGGCATATTGCCCGCAGCGTCGCTCACATAGATTTCCTTCAGCTCGATAGTTGCCGTACCGCTGAAATCGTCGGCAGCTGTAACATACACGCTGATAATCTCACCGCTGTTGCCCATGATTTCGTAGTTGTTTGCCGAGTAATAGGCAGCATTATACTGCCCATTGCCGCGGTCACCCATGGTGAGGGTGTGGTCATCGGCGCGATTGCTGTTCACGCTGCAGCGCAAGCGGCCGCGAGAGTCCTTGGCTACCGAAAGGCCGTTGGGCAGATACATCTCAAACTGCAACGCAACAAGGTCGCCGCTGTTGTTCAGGTTGATGCCCACTTGTTTGGTTTCGCCGGCTTCAATCGAGAAATCCTCGATAAAGAGGCTATCGGCACTGGCATTGAATGCCACAAGAACAACTATGATAACAAATAAAATCTTCTTCATAATACTTTATTTTTTATTTCTCGCAGATCGCGCTGATTGGGCAGATTCAAAGATAAATTTAATATCTGCGAAATCCGCGTAATCTGCGAGAGGTTATTTTTTTACTTAACCACCACTTTCTTGCCGCCGATGAGGTAGAGACCAGCGGGGAGGCCAGTGGCTGCATTGTCGCTGTTCACGTTGCGGCGCACGAGCTGGCCGGCAGTGTTGTAAACATTCACGAGGCCGTTGCCCACAGTGATGTCGTTAATGCCAGTCACCGTGTTCACGCCCACGCTCACAGCATCCAGCTGCTTGAGAACGCCACGGGCAGTCGAAGCATAGATGTTGTCGAAAGTGATATCCCCGGTCACGTTGCCTGTTGCCATCACCTCAAGGCGAAGCAATGCACCGTTGTTGCCCTCAAATGTGTCGCCAGTCATTGAGAATGCAGCGAGGGTAGCCTTGCCGTTAACCGTGTTGCCCACTGCCACACTGTGGCTCAAGCCTGCACGGCTGGTGAGCTCTGCGCCCTTGAGCACGAGACCGTCGGGCAGGTTGATATCCATCTGCAGAGCGCTGAATGCATTGTCGTTGTTCAGGGCGATGTCGATGTAGCGAGTCTCGCCAGCATTGATTTCAACACCCTGTGCAGTCATGTAGTCGTTGCCTGCAATCGGTGCGGGAGCGACCTTGGCAGGAGCAGCGCTGGGACCGTTCACAATGATGCCCACGATGAGCACCACATCGTTAATCTTCACCTGCGAATCCTGGTTAACGTCGGCTGCGGCAACGTTGAAGTTGTCCGAAATGCCGTTGACGATATAGTTCACGGTAGCAACAACGTCGTTGATGCGAACGAAGCCGTCATTATTCACGTCACCGGGTGTGTATTGCGGTTCGGGCTCAGCGGCAGTCCACTGCAGGTAGGGATAGCTTTCACCTTCCTTAATACCCCAAGTCTCGTTGAAGTCCCAACCTTGTGCGGTATAGGTTGCCTGTTGCTTGAGCGTAGCGAGCTGCACGCCCTTGCCCTCGAGAAGATCGTCATAGATGGTTTGTGTTACATCGTTTACCGATACCACCATTGCCTTGTTGGCATAGTTGGTTGCCTCGGGCGTGGGAGCACCGTTCTTGAAACCACCAATCACACGCATTGCCACGCCCTTCTGGTCGCTCACGTCAATGCGGTTGTTGATAGCGAAACAGTGGTTAACGGCAGCATTAGCACCATCGAGATAGCCAGCAACGCCAGCGCCGAAGTTGGTCGCTGCGATGTCGCCGCATGAATAACTGTTGTCAATCTTTCCAAATGTGTAACCGGCAATACCACCTGCATAGACACCGCCCTTAACGCTTGCAGCGCTATAGCAGTTTGCTATATCGCCTGTGATGTGACCGGCAATACCGCCTGCAATGCAGTTTATAGTGTCGTTTGTCGCAATGGTACCATTTGCTACACTCAAAATTATGTTGCCAGTTGACTTACCAGCAATACCACCAAGGTAGTTGCTACCACTGAGCACTGCTTGTGCCGAGCAGCGGGTTGCATTTCCATCCAGATGTCCTGCAATACCACCCACATAGTTTGTACCTGTTACTGTAGTACCTATAGCGATTGTGTTGGTTGCTTCTGATGAGTATGCAAGACCTATTACCGCTCCTGTATATTCCTGACCTTCGACTGTTACGCCGTCGGCATATACATTATTAATAACGCAAGAAGTTGCAGAGCCCACAAGTGCGCCTACATTGTCACCACCATTAACGCTACCTTCCACATTAATGTCTGTGAACGTACTGCCTGTTGCCTTACCCACTACAATACCAGTGTTGATGTCACCAATGCACTTCTTGCCTGTGGCAACCTTAACCTTGAGGTTCTTGACTGTTGCATTTTCGATATTAGAAATCAAACCGCAATTCTGGTTAGTGCGGTTGAACCACAGTCCGCTGATGGTCTTACCGTTACCATCGAGTTGCTTCATTGTGCCACCACCGGTGAAACCGATTGGCTCCCAGCCCTGGGCATTATCGTGGGCTGCGATATAGTCGGTGAGGTCAATGTCATTCATTACCTTGTAATAGCTGTAGCTGTTGATGTTAGCAAGGTCGCTTGCAGTGTAGATGAGGTAAGGATCTTCCTCTATGCCGCTACCTGCATACCCCACCTGTGAAGTCACGATATAACTTTGCACTTTACCGTCAACAGTGGCAAATACCTTCACTGTTTCGCCCGAAGGCAGGGGATCTACTGTTACATTCCATTGGTTGTTGCTTGTGGTTGCGGAATATTTCTTTCCGTTCACGGTTACATATACTGTACCTCCATCAATGCTATTACCGCTAATGGTTGTCATGCCTGATGAGAGATTACCATTAATCGTGGGAGGAGCGCATTGCTCGGGCTTGTAGGGGAAACTCTCGGTATCGAGAATAGTCCAGTCACTGGTGAAGTCCCAGTTAAGGCCCTGATAGGTGGTCTTGTACTTGAGCAATGATTTACCTAAGTTGGTTCCGTGCTGCTCGCCATCGGTGGGAGTTACCTGCAATCCCTGCGAAACGATGCGCATGGTTGTGAGACCGCGGTTGGCTTCCTTGGTGCCGTTTGCACCTATCGTTACTGTAGATGCTTTAGTACCGAAAATGCGGCCCACTTCGCCATTAACGGCATTCACAACCTCGCCGGCAGCGACATTGCTGCTCAGTGATGCTGTTGTGCGAGCATCACCCACGATGCCACCCACATATTTCAACCCATCAATAGCGGCTTTAGAATAGTTTTTGCTTATGGTTGAAGCGCTAGCACTACCCACGAGTCCGCCCACGTAATTGTTGTTAGCGTGTATGTTTCCGCTAAAGTAACTATTAGTGAGTGATGCATCTGCTCCAATTAATTCACCGGCGATACCACCGGTACCTATATATTGTGCACCATTCTCGCTGGTGATGTCACCCACAGCAAACAAATTGCTGAGTGTGCCAAAAGAAATGCCTGTAAATCCACCCATAGGGGTTTTGCCATGCACATTGGCAACAACACCGCAACTGTTAACATTATCATTAGTTGAATGTAACCTGCCAGCGAATCCGCCTGTATATTCAGTACCGTTTACATTGTCAACAAATGCATAGCAGTTGGTTGCAGTAATAACCACAGCATATCCTATTGCACCGCCAGTATATTGCGAGCCCGAGATTGATGAAGAAGTAACCGAACTGGAAGAAATGTTCAATGCTCCACATGAGCCTATAAGACCACCAGTGTAATCGCCGGTACTTGTTACATTACCATTATAGTTACAAGATGTAATCTGATCAAAACCTTGTGAAACGCCCACAAGACCGCCAGTAAATTCATTTCCCGAAACATTATTAAAGCGTGCTGATACTCCGTTCAATGTTGATTGCATTGAAACACCAGCAACAGCGCCAACATGGCTATTTCCATTAACATTAGTACCAGTTATGGTCAAGTCCGATATTTTGGCACCCAGTAAACAACCGAAGAAACCTGCACAATCGCTGTTACGATTAATTGAAATTCCCGAAATGGTGTGGTTGTTTCCCAAAAATGTTCCCATAAAAGGAGACTCGCTGGGCCCAATAGGTTCCCAACCCTCGGTAGGACTATTATCGGCAATAAACTCAGTTAAGTCAATATCTGCCATCAGTTTAAAATACACATTGCTGTCACCAGTAAAATTGCGCACATTATACAACTGCACTGGGTTGAAAATCAGATAAGGGTCATTTTCGGTTCCCGAACCAGAACCGCCAAAACCTCCTGAACCTTTATCTGTGCCTAATGCAATAGCACCAGGCACAATACACAAATCTTTCCAATAAGTTGCGTTAGCATATTTAGAATAAGACTCCGCAGGAACACAAATTACTGAATTGTAACTAAATGAATTAGAGGAAATTGATGGTGGAGTCGTTGCCTGTATATGTATTACAGCATTATCGCAACCATAAAAGGCATAATTTTCAATATTGGTAACACTTTCAGGAATGGTAACACTCCTTAAGTTATCGCATCCATAAAAGGCATAATATCCAATATGAAACACCGGACTTGGGATAGTGACAGATGTAAGTCCAGTACAGTATGCAAATGCGTAATGGTCAACACTTTTCACATTAAGCCTGTAGGTGCTACTACCAGAAGTCCAACCAATTTGTGAAGGAATTGTGATGTCACCACTATAGCTTGAATGACTTGTAGACGTGGGAGTTGACGAGGTAGTGAAAATCACACTGGCTGAGTAAATAGTGCTTGAACTATAAGAATTAAACCCATAACGTATGCCGGAAAATGTCTCTGCATATCTGTAGTCACTATACCCATACTCCGCCCAACATGTAGTCCAGATGGAGAGAAAAATTGTGAAAAATAAAAGTAGTCGTTTCATAATTTATAATTTTTTGATTGATTATTTGATTTCATAAAGTCGAATATGGCATTCACTACCTTTTAGATGAATATTGTTCAACGAATAATCACCTTTAAATAATAAAGATAAGTTAGTAATCCCGATTGTCCCTATAGATGTAGTCGCACTTGACAAGAATGTTTTGGGAGCATTCACGTTATTAAAGTTTAGTGATGTAGTAACGTTTTGCGCCATGTCATAGAACTTCTTGAGTTCATTCCTGTAAAGTTGAGATGAAAAAACATTAGTTTTTTTGTAGGAGAGATAATCATGCATTTCTTTGTCGGTGACATAAAGCAAGAACTTACGGATAGGTTTATTTATTCCAACTTTTGCCCACTGTGGCAATCGGAAAATGTCATTAATCACCTCTCCTGCCGACATCGTGTGGGGAAATTCTGATTTATTGGAACCATTTCTGTGAAATTTTATCTCAAAACACAAAATTTCATTCATGCCTTCATACATCAAGTCAAGTTCTTTGTTTCCTGCGACTTTGACATAGGGTTCCTCAAGAGAATAATTGTTGAGGTCGGGGTCTTGATTAAGCATCGCTTCAAACCAATAAAAACGAATGTTGTCTTCCGAAAAGAAACTATTACCATTTCTTTTCAAGAGATTAGACACAAATCGTTGGCAAGCCAAATTCATGTTCATAATTCATTCTCTGTGTCTCTCACGTCCCCATTGAAAC
>JAGHSP010000143.1 GCA_018065815.1 Candidatus Sodaliphilus limicaballi
GCCGTATGCCGAACGGCACGTACGGTGGTGTGGGAGGTCGGTAGATGTGAAAGTAGGAGGCAAATGCCTTTTATGATTAGCATTTACCTCCTACCCGATTGTTGAAATGCAATTTGCTAGTTGCGTTTGAGTGCTATTTTCTGCTGGAAGGCTTGGTATGCAGCGCGGGCCAGGGCATAGTATTTGGCATAGTCGCTTGCCGGATAGATGCCTTGGTTCTTTGAGCGCTGGGTGATGATGGTGATGGTTCCTTCGGCAGTTTCGTAGTGCTGGCTGAACGTGCCTAGTTCGTTCGTCTCGTTGATAGAGTCGGGGAGTGCCTCAACGCTGTACCCTTCAGGTATTTTCACTGTTATTGTGTCGTTGTCGCAGTAGCCTATGAGTTCGATGGGCAGCTTGCGCGTTGATGTCATGTCGCGCGGTTTGTCGCTGGAATGAAGCACGCCTGCTGGCACTAGCATGCGCGAACCCATCACCGATGCATATTTGCTGGTAGTGGCGGTTGCGTCGATTGTGATGTCGGGTGTGGTGAATGGTTGCTTGTGCGCTGTGGTGTCGTAGTCTCCTTCGAGTTGCGGTGCTGGGCAGTGGAACTTCTTTGTGAGTGCGATGCGTTTATCTCTGTCATCTTTGTAGATGAGCGACATGTGGTCTTCATACTGCTCGTTGCTAGACACTTGGTTCAGATGCATGGTTGCAGCTCCTGTTGCGTCTAGGTTTACATCAAGCCGCGTGTCCTGGGAGTTGTCCTGTGCCTTGTGGCTGGGCAGGGTAGCCACCTTGCCGCCATCGGGGGTGATGAGCAGTGCCTGATGACCTGCGATGTTGTCGTGCACATATCCCAGTGGCAGACGAGGGTTGGTGCATTCTAGCCAGATGGTGTCATTGCCGATTACAGCGGCAGCGATGGCGTGGTTGAACTGATTGGCACTGGCAAAGTCGGGAAGGATGCTCTTGCGGTTGGTGCTGATGATTGCGTAGAGAGACTTGATGCCTACGCATTCGAGCATGGCGCACATGTAGTTAGATAACCCCTTGCAGTCGCCAAAGCCTGTGCGGCACACGTCGGTGGCTGCAAAGGGCTGCATGCCTCCGATGCCTAGCTGGATGCTCACGTAGCGGGTTGTTTTCTCAAGGTGGTTGTAGAGCACTGCCAGTTTAGCATGATCGTCCTTGCAGGTGTCGGTCATCGCGTGCAGCATGCTTTGCGTCTCGGGCGATAGCACGGTGCGGTCGTTGCGCAACGAGTAGATCCACTGGCCAAATTCCTGCCAGTTGCCGCCTGTGCCTTTGTTGCCCAGGTATTCAAACTGCGACGGTGCGAAATAAACCATGGGCAGCACTTCGCGCGACGCAGGGGCATTCGGCTCGTAGTCGATGGGTTTCATGCTGTTGACCGCCACTGTGAAGCGGTCTGTGTCACCCGCCTTGTCGTGCTGCACCTTGATGTCGCCATTGAGCACCTTGTAGCGGCACATCATCGACGCTGGTGCCTCGAGCGTGTAGATTGCCTTTTCGACCTGCACATTGTAGGCCTCGGCTGGCACGAATGTGGGGAACATGATGACACTGCCGTCCATCTCAGAGGTCCATTTGTATTCTATGGTGATGGGATAGCGCGGCGGGGTGTAGTTGTGATACATCGTGTAGTAGTCGGTTGCCATTTCGCTGGTGTAGTCGGTGCGTTTCAAGTCGCCTTTCTTGATTTTCTTGATGACGTTGCCGCTGTCGTCGGTGACAATGGCTTCGAATGCGGTGAGTTTGTCGTGCTTGCTGCATTCTTCGCTCCAGTGAGCAGCCCAGTCGCTGCGGTCGTTGAGAAGACGGTAAACACAGCGGTTGGTGACCGTGGCCTTACTTGGCTTGGCACATACTACCTGCGTGCTGGCATCGAGCACGATGACGTCCTGAGCGCTGGCTGCTGTGGCGAGTAATGTACAGGCAATAATGGTGGTGGCTATTGATTTCATTGTGCAGCTTTTTTAAGAACGATAATCTCTGAAGCAGCCTTGACCACTTCGTCAAAGAATGCTTTGACCTGCTCGTAGTCGGAGGGGGCGAAGAGTGTCTTGCCCACGCTCATTGTGCATGTGGTGGTGATGCCGCCTGGTGTGGGAGAGCAGATGAACTTGAACGATAGAGAGCCGTCGGGGTTCTTGAACATCAGGTTCTTGGGTTGCTCCTCGATGGTCACGCCCTCGGGCAAATCTATCTTGCACGTAACCTGAGTGGTTGCCACGCTAGGCATCTCGATGGGCATCTCGCGGGTGTCGGAGGTGAAGGGTGATGTGCTCATGAGGTTGTCGATGAGCGGCTTCACGTAAATGAGGTCGCCAGCCGACTCGCATTGTGCGGTGAAACCATAGTTGACTTTGAGCGAGGGGGCATAGTCGGTCATGCCCTCGTGGGTGAAGGAAGTGATTTCCATGTTGTCTTCTTTCTCAATATCCTTGATGAACTCTGTGCTATCTTTGGCCAGCTTGAAGTGAGTCCTTAACCCCATTGCCGAGAGTCCGCCCAGTTTCTCGCTGCGTGTGCCGGTGATTGTGCCGTCGGGCTGGAGCGATGCATTGATGTAGGCAATGGTAGAGGCGTTAGTGACTTTGGAGATGTCAAGCCAGTCGGCATGCTTTTCGTCGTAGATGATGCGTGCTTTCTCGGCGAGCAAGAGACTGGGAATCACGTTGATATATCCGTCCTCGGCCGAACCGTCGAGATAAAACATTTTCTCACCGTCTTTCACTGCAACCACAAAGGTGGATAATGCCTGTATTGTGGGGCTGGCAAAGGGCAGCAGTCCCTCATCGCGGGTGCGCAGCACCACGGGATAGGCGTTGAGGCCTGCGTCGCGCAGCATGCCTATGAGCAGGATGTTGATGTCGGAGTTCTTGCCGCTGCCGTTTTTCAGAATTGTGCTAGCCTTCTCACTGGCAAAGAGAGCATAGTCCTTATTCCATTTCACCTTGGCTTTGAGCGACTTGTAGATGGTTGCGATTTTCTCCTCGGTAGTTGCATCGGCGGGGATTGCGGGCATCTGGTCTTTGAGATAGTTCTTGTTGAGCATCTTGCCCAGGTCATCACTTTCCATGAGTGTCTTGTCGATGTCGCTCCAAGTGGTGGCAAAATTCTTGTAGGTGCTTCCGGGAATTTCCACGGTGCGCAGTTCTGCTGCCACCTTCTGGCCGTAGTTGCGGGGGTTGAAGCAGAACGGCTCTTTGCGCAGTTCGGGCAGATTGTAACCATAGTAGTTGTAATCACCGCAGTTGCACTGCATGGTGCCGCCTCGCATTGAGAGTGTCATGCGGTTTTGCTTGTGCGCGCTGCCAAGGTGATGCAGTCCGGTTTCTACAAGGTTGAACTTGAAATACTCTGGTGCGATGAAATTATAATAGGTGAACTTCACGGGAATAGACTCCTGGGCCTCCCAGTCATCAACTAGGTAGAAGTAGTCGTTGAGTGTGGTGTATTCATACTCGATGATGCTCCCTTCGGTTACCTGCGGCACGGTGAACTTGGTGCGTCGCGTCGTCTTGGAGATATCCTCGTGGAAAATCATTTCCTTGTTCATTTGTGTCTTGACAACCTTGCCGTCAACGAGGTTGAACGAGGCGGCTTTTAGGCTTTCCAGAATTTCGCGCCCCTTGGGATTACCGCTGTTGTAGCGGTAAAGGATAGTACCGTTGGCCCAGTCTTTTCCTTGTGCTTCTATGTTGAAATCCAAATAAATTGAGTGTAATTTAACGTTTTTTACGCCATTTGGCGTTGTTTTTGCCGTTTTTTGCGTGAGCTTGGGCAAAAAGAAGGTAGCCAGGCACATTTTTGTGCTTGGTGGTTGCTTTAAAAACAACAGGTCGCCGGATCAAACTTCTATCAGATGTAGCAGAATGTGTCCGCTCATCAAGTTACTTCTTCAGATCTTGCTATGTAATGCCACAATCTTTGTTGAAGATGTAGTCCTATAGACTCATCAGGCACAGTAAGTGGTCATTCTTATGAATAGAGAAGCCAGAGCCGGCAACGTGACCTGTCATTGTTTTTTTGTTTATCATTGACGCACATATGTTTTTTGCGTTTTCAGTACCGCCAAAGTCTTGCATGACAATTTTCTCGCGACCTTGATTATGGCCATCTGCGGCTTCATGCGCTGCAGGCAGCTGCAGTAGTAGCCAGACATTGCGGCGTCTTTTTGTATGGCTATCCAACTGGCCTCTACGAACAACGGCCCCAAACTCTTGTTGCCGCGGTGCGTCTTGGGGCCTGTTGACTTTTTGTCCCCGCTGTCGTGGCAAATGGGTATCAGCCCCAGGAACGACACGAAAGCTCTTTCGTTTGGGAAATTTGACGGCGAGTTGTCGATTTCGGTGAGCAGTGTCATAGCCACTATCAGCCCTATGCCGGGGATGCTTACAAGCAGGTTGTAATTGGCTTTGTACTTGTCCGACTGGCTCATGCGGCGTATTTCCCTTGTAGCCTGAAGGATGCGTAGTCTCAAATCGTCTACCTGGTCGCATAGCATGAGCAGTGACTGTTTGCTGTTGCCCATCAGGCAGACTTCATCTCTTAACCACCTCATGAAGTTGCGCGACCAGTGCGTTCCGCTTTTGGCGAACCGCTCAGGGTAGGTCACGCCTTGGGTGTACAGGAGGTGCTTTGTGCGTGACTTGAGCCGAGCCAGATCTTTCATCATCTTTTTGCGCAGCCTCACCACATTGGTGTCGTCCATATACTCCCTCGACTTGATGTGTATGCATGTGAGTTCCCCGCGTTTGAGTGCCCACGCAATCTTCTCCGAGTCCACAGCATCCGTCTTGGATAGCCTCTCTTTTTCAGATGTCGGGATGTCGGCGGCGTTCACCACGATGTTCTCGATGCCGAGCCCGGTAAGGGCATAGTGGACAGAGAAGCCGCAGAAGCCAGCCTCATAGGCCGACATGAAATGCGCCTCCGGATATCTGTTGTTCAACGTGTCAAAGAGCGCCTGTGCGTCAGCCGGCATTGAAAATGCCCATTTGAATCCGCTCTGAGTGAGTGCAGTGACGTGCCATGTCCTTAGATGCACGTCAATTCCCACGAAAATGTTTTGTCCTTTGAAGGATTTTTTGTTACTTTGCATAGTTGGAATGATTATAATTGATTATAATTGTTCATTATTACTTTTTTTTCAAAATTACAAACCAATTATTTTCGTTCCAACTTTTTTATAAAAAAACTATGAAAAACACACTGGGGACAGCCCGAGCGGCCGGGGCAAAGCCCCTTTGAGCGGAAAAAGCTACCGCCTGTTCTGGCTATTTTTCACAGCCTCTTGTCATTTGCGACTGCAAACATAGTAACTTTGGGTACGGAATAACGAATTAGCAAAAAACTTGCTACCACATCATGTGATTTTATTTTAATCGCCTTTTTATCCCATACCCAAAGGCATGGTTTGCTTGTGATACCTTTATTCCAGCCATGAAGGCCTGCATTTGCAGGACGATATGGCTGGCTACCATATTCCATCCCCATGGGATGGTCAAAACGTGGCACCAGGAAATTCTGTTGGTTCGTTCTTTTGTTGCATCGCCAGCCATCGCACACCAGTAGCCTTCTCCTGCTTGATGCCAGTTCTCTGCTTTGATTGTGTAAACAGTTTTTTGATAGCGGCTATTGCCTCTGTTACACTTGGCACTATCTTGTTGTATTTGCGCGCACCCTTTACTCCGTTCTCTCCACCTTCGCCAACTGACCCTCGCTTGCGTCAATCCATGCCATGTCACTGGTCTTTACCTTAGCAGAATACACCTTGCCGCCACCAGCGTAGTCCTTCGCTTGCATCTTCGACGGAGTGACAAAAGCACCATTCTCAATCGGGTGAGAGCTATACACCGTCACCTCGCCAGTGCCCGGTTGTTATTTCTGTTTTATCTCGTCCTTCTAGAAATGTTTGCTCCTAATTTTGCAATGTGAAGTAAATTTATTAATTTCGCATTGCGAATTATGAATGAACTGATAGAATTGATTCGGAACGATGAGTGCCGCGGTGCTGTGAAGTGTGCCGACGGCAGCGTTCACAAGTTTATGCATCGTGGTGTTATAGACTTGTATCGCCTTGTTGTGGAGTCGGGTATTGACATTAGCGGCGGTGCTGCTGTCGATCGTGTTATAGGCCGCGGGGCTGCTTTGCTGTTAGTCAAAGCTCGTGTGACATGCGTTTATGCCTTCATGATAAGTGCAGGCGCGAAAGAGGTGCTTTTGAGCAACGGAATGGAAGTTGAGTGTGAAAAAGTCGTTGATTATATAGTCAACAGAACGGGTGACGGCATGTGTCCCGTTGAAAAATTAACCTTGCACACCGATGACCCCGACGAGGCTGTTATGTTAATCGGTTCTTTTTTAGAAAGTGTTAGTCTGAAATAACAATTTAATATAATGAATACCAAATCATCGTCAACGGCTCTTTATAACTTGAGCCTCACGCAGGGCAAGTCATACTTGTTTGCAACCTTGTTTATCATCGGAAACATTGTTTTTCCGCAGTTGTGTCACCTTTACCCCAAGGGCGGGCTCATTATACTGCCCATTTATTTCTTTACCTTGATCGCTTCATATAAATATGGTGTGAAGGTAGGTTTGATTACTGCGATTTTGTCACCATTGATCAATCATGTTTTCTTCGGTATGCCACCTGCTGCCACATTACCAATTATCCTTGTTAAGTCTTCAATTCTTGCCATTGCCGCTTCGGTTGTTGCTAGAAAATTTAATCGTGTGGCATTGCTTGGGGTTACTCTCGCTGTTGTTGCTTACCAGTTGTTGGGTGGATTGGTAGAGTGGGGTATCACCGGTTCGGTACAGGCTGCTTTGCAAGATATATGGCTTGGATATCCTGGTATCTTTATCCAGATTTTGGGAGGTTATGCAGTCTTAAAGTATTTGTTGAAGAAATAATCATCAACTAAATGGAATACAAGCAGTACAACGGGTTTGGTTTGTCTCGATTGGGTTATGGTGCCATGCGTCTTCCCGAGAAGGACGGACGCATTGACCGTGAGGTTGCTTCAACCCTTATTGACAAGGCGATAAAAGGAGGTGTGACCTACATCGACACGGCTGTTGTGTATCATGCTGGTGACAGCGAGGTATTCCTGGGTGAAGTGTTGAAGAATTACAGCAGGGATAGTTATTGCCTGGCTTCGAAATTTACTATAAATGCCTCTCCGGACTATAAAACAATGTTTGAAGAGCAGTTGCAGCGATTGGGCACGGATTACCTGGATTTCTATCTCATGCACGGCATTGGCGATAGCACCGCGCAGAGGTATATCGATGAAGGGGCTGTTGATTATTTCTTGGAGCAAAAGCGCAAAGGCCGCATCAGGTTCCTGGGTTTCTCCACGCATGCCAGTCCGGAAGTACTCAAAAAATTCGTCAGTCATCACCAGTGGGATTTCGCGCAGATGCAGCTCAACTACTTTGACTGGAACTTTTCTCATACCGAAGAAGAATATAACATATTGCGTGACAACAATATCCCCATCGTCGTCATGGAGCCCGTGAGAGGCGGGCGGCTTGCCGACTTGACGCCCGAAGCCAACGCGATGCTCAAAGTGGCACATCCAGAGTGGAGCATCGCTTCGTGGGCATTTAGATTTGTGCGTAGCTTGCCCCAAGTGCAGGTGATTTTGAGCGGAATGACCACTCTTAATCAAGTTGAAGACAACCTTGCTACATTTAGCAGCGATAATAATTTCACTGAAAAAGACCGCGAAATTCTTTTTGAGGCTGCTAGGCTGTTCAGGAGTCAAGTGCACATTCCTTGCACTTCGTGCAGATATTGCTGTGAAACATGTCCTTCGGAGATCAATATCCCAGAGTGGTTAAAGTTGTATAACAGGTCAAAAATTGACGGAGGATGGGTAATTAAACGATTTGGCGACGCTGTGGAATCAAAAGGCGTTCCTGCCGATTGCGTTGCTTGCCGCGAGTGTATAAAGCAGTGTCCTCAAGGCATTGACATCCCTTCGTTGCTTGAAGAGTTGACCGACGCCTTGCGTTGAAAAGTGAGGAAATTAAGTATCGGATTTAAAACTAATTACTTTACCTCGCAGAGTTTGCCTGTTGTACTATCAATGATGAAACCGCGCACGTTGACATCGCGGGGCATGAGAGGGTGGTTGACGATAGTGTCAACAGTTCGGCGCACACTGTCGTCGGTGTCATGAAAACCTTCAAGCCAGTGATCGAGGTCGATGCCGCAACGCTTGATTGTGTCAAAAGTCTCCTCTGTGATGCCTCGTTCAATCATGTGGTGCTCAAACTCCTTAAAGCTCATGTGGCATGCGCCGCATGTAGTATGTGCCACAACCATTATCTCGTTAACCCCCAGTTCGTAAACTGCTACGAGGAGTGAACGCATTGCCGAGTCAAAAGGAGTGATGATTAGGCCTCCAGCGTTTTTGATGAGTTTTGCGTCGCCGTTGCGAAGTCCCAGTGCGGCAGGTAGCAGTTCGGTGAGTCGTGTGTCCATGCACGAGAGCACGGCTAGCTTCTTCTCGGGATACTTGGTAGCAAGAAACTGTTCGTATTCGCGTTTCTCGACAAACCGTTCGTTAAATTCTAAAATCTGGTCAATCATAATGATAAGTGTTTGCCTATGTATTGTCCTAGAACAAGAGCTAGAAAGCCAATAGTCACGCTAAATACAATATAACCAGCGGCCCATAAGAGGCCGTCGTTTTTTATTAGCATTCCGCTCTCGTTGATAAACGTGGAAAAAGTGGTGAAACCCCCGCAGAAGCCTGTGATGGCTAGGAGTTTAGTGCTGTCGTTCATGATTCCGTGCGTCCACTGCATGCTTGACAATATCCCTATGAGCAAGCATCCCACGATGTTGACCGTGAATGTGCCGTAGGGAAAAATTGACGAGGAAATGCATGACGCGGCAAGTTTAGAGATAAGGAACCGTAGCCCTCCTCCCATGAAACTTCCAGCACCGACTATAAAAAATTCCTTAAACATGAAAATAACTTTTTTGCAAAGTTACAAAAAAGAGCGAATGGTTAATAACTTTAATGAATAAATAGGCAAATAATTGCAAAAAAAATCGTAAATTTGCATGTTATAGGGCACAAAAAGTCCGAGCGGTTTGAGACTGCATTGATTGGTGTTTTTAGCCTTTGCGTGATAGAAGCATTGTTTCATGTAGTCTTAATGGACAGGCGAGTTTAATAATCTGGTGAAATTCAGTTTGTTGCTTGCTTTTTGATACCCTGTGTTTAAAAGTAATTGTAATAGTATGACCGAAAAGGATTATATAAAAAATAATTTCCCTTTGTTGTCGGGAATAGACAGCCCGGCCGACTTGAAGAAACTTCGTGTGGAACAGCTTCCTGCTGTGTGCAATGAGTTGCGCAATTTCATGATCCATGAGTTGTCGACCAACCCAGGCCACTTTGCTTCGAGTATGGGGGCTGTTGAGATTGTCGTTGCGCTGCATTATGTGCTTGACACGCCTCATGACCGCATTGTGTGGGACGTGGGGCATCAGGCTTATGCTCACAAGATCATTACCGGACGGCGTGACATGTTTAGCCAAAACCGCACTATGGGCGGGCTGAGCGGGTTCCCCAATCCCAACGAAAGCGAATATGACACTTTCATTGCTGGACATGCATCTAATTCTATATCGGCAGGTTTGGGTATGTCTATTGCGAGCGAACTTTGCAAGGATGTTGACCGAAAAGTTGTGGCTGTGATAGGCGATGCTTCTATAAGCGGCGGTCTTGCTTTTGAGGGCCTAAACAATGCCGCGATGCAGGAGAATAACTTGCTTATTATCCTTAACGACAATGATATGTCCATTGATCGCCCTGTGGGTGCATTGAGCAACTACATCACCAATTTATCGACATCGAAGCGTTATAATAACCTGCGTTACAAAATCTATACATTCATGCGTCGTCATGGAATGATTGGGGATAGCGGCAAGGGTATAATGCTGAGATTTAA
>JAGHSP010000026.1 GCA_018065815.1 Candidatus Sodaliphilus limicaballi
TGGTGGGCAACGACACCATCTACCGCCTGGACAGCGCATGCGACCTGCTGCCTCTCACCTTCAAGGAGTTCTAAAACAACGCACATATCGACTTCACAACAACGGGGTGACAATATAGCAACGAGACTCCCCGCGCAGATCTCACGGATCTCGAAGATACAACTTATCCGTGTTTCGCAAGCGAATTGAAATAAACTCTGCTGTCCCGAAGGGACAGTACCTGAATAACCCCCACCGCCGAACATAGTGGCGGTGGGGGTATTGTATCAACAAGTGGATGCGTCCAGCAGGACGCTATTCGGGCAACATTTACATCACATACCCAATTAGCACTCTGTTACTTCTTTGTCTCGGTGGGATGAGATACTTGTCGGGCAGCGCGGTCGATGCGACGGTTGGCCTCGAGAATACGGCTATATGGTATGCGTCCCTCTTTTACTGCCTTGACAATGATGTCGATGAGTTTGTAGGGGCGGTCGGCCTCAAAGCCTGTGTTGATGTTGTTGCTGGCACACAGCATGTCGGCCCCGGCATTGATGGCTAGCACCACGGCGCGCTCGATGCTGTACTTGTTGCTGATGGCCTGCATGTAGAGGTCGTCGGTTATCACTACTCCGTCATATTTGAGCTGCTTGCGCAAGATGTCGGTGAGGAATTTGCGCGACAGCGTGGCGGGATAGTCGGGGTCGATGTTGCGGTTGATGATGTGGGCCGTCATCATGAACGGTGCCCTTTTCTGCTTGATGAGAATCTTGAATGGTTCAAGTTCCTGCTGGGTGTAGGTCGATGTGACATCTACAAATCCCAAGTGCGAGTCGGCCGTAGCATTGCCGTGCCCCGGGAAATGCTTGAGCGTGCATGCCACGCCCTGCTTGTGGCTCTCGTCAACAAACCAGCCGGCATGGCGTGCCACAACAGCGGGATCACTTGAGTAGCAACGGTCTATGGCTCCCAGTGCCGAGCAGTTCTGGTTGTGCAGGTCCACAACAGGCGCCAGGTTCAGGTTCACCCCGCACTCGGCCATCTCGCCCGCAAGCAAGCGGGCATGGCAGCGGGTGCTGTCCTCGTTGTTCACCTCGCCCACATATCGTGCCGAGACAACCTTCTTAAATCCGTATTGCGGTTTCAGGCGGGCCACCCTGCCGCCCTCCTGGTCGGCAGCGATGAGCAGCGGATAGTCGGCCCATCGGTGCAGTTGCGACGTGAGCGTCTTGAGCTGGTCCTTGCTGGTAACGTTGCGCGACCCCAGCTTGGCAGTGCCGGTGAGATCCACGTCGAAGAGCACAATGCATCCCACGTGCAGGTCGTGCACATAACGATAGGCATCGCAACCCTCATCCACTGTGTTGCCCTTGAAACCCACCATGAGCATGCGGGCCGCCTGACGGCGAAGCACACTGTCGGCAGGTAAAGACGCAAAAAGGCTATTGGCTGCAACGAGCACAATAGCCAGTGCGAGAGTTATCCTTTTCATCATTTCTTATCAAAGAACCCGAAGAAATAGTAACAAGCGATCCAATCCACGCGTATGCCGCGGGCGTAACCAAGGATATGGTTCTCGGCATCGGTTACCTTGCCGTCGCTCAAGTTCACGCGGCCCAGCTTGTTGCTGTTGCCGTCGCGCACCGTGCCGTCGGTGTTGATATATCCCACGCGAGTGCCAGCGGTGTCAAATATCTCCAGCCTCACGATCTTGCCCACAGCGGTGCCGCTAGCGTTGCGCACTGTGCCGTCGGCATCAAAACTGCCCACCGAGTGCATCTCGCTGTCGCGCACCATGCCGTTGCCCGAGATGCGGCCCACGGTGTTGTCGTTGGTTGCGTCACGCAGCACTTGAGCGCTGCCGCTCATCCACATGCCAGCAAGCGCCAGCATCACCATTGTCAAATATATTCTCAAAGTCTTCATAGTCGTTTCCTCCATGATTTTTTTAACCTGTTTTGCAATTTAGACTGCATACATGCCACAAAGTTAAATCAAAATCCCATAAAAAGCAACAATTACACCGCAAAATAACAAACATTACTTCGCCCAGAAACAAATTGGCAGAGTAATTCCCCACAGAGTATTGAATTAGTTTTTTTGCCTAAAACGAGAGAAACGGATGTTGACAAAGAATAAATTTTTTGTTAATTTTTAGTTGATTTCAAGCGCAGCACCTTTTTTCATTTTTCTGCACTAAAAAAATTGTTATTCAAGTTTTTAATCACATTTTCCTGTGATGGCGCTTTATTGATACAACCAAAAATCTTTTTTATTGTGTGTTCTATTAATTGCTCAAAAACGACCGAAATAATTAATAAATTTATCCCCAAATTAATAGAACCTATCTTAAGTGATACAAATATACTCATTTTTTTCCATTATCATTGCGTTTTCTCCATAAATGTGGGTGATTTTCCTAAACATAACGTCAAGGCCGTAAAACTTTTTTGGTTTTGCTTGCTAATTAATGTAGTATTTTATAATTTTGTAAAAAATTTCGGAGTGGTGCTCGAGTGGCCGAAGAGGCACGCCTGGAAAGCGTGTAACCGTCACAAGCGGTTCCCGAGTTCGAATCTCGGTCACTCCGCAATGCAAGTGGGTGTATCAATTCGGTTTGGTACACCCTCGTTGTTTTCGGCGTCGACTTTTCTCCCGCGGCCAAATTCGGGAATAATTTCAGATGGGTTTGTCTAATTTTGAATGATTAAATTCATACTTTTTGTATAATTTTTGTAACTTTGCATGTTTAATTACAATTAAGACTATGAAAAGGAACGGAATATTTTCCCTGGTGCTGGCTGCGGCGCTGTGCTGGGGCACGGCAAATGCCCGCGAACGTATGGTTGTGACTCAAGCGGGAACGGTGTATAGCATTGACGCCGAGAATGTGCTGAAAGGCGCTGACGGCGACATCGACTACACTCTCGACTATGACAAGTCTAAATCACTCTACAGCATCACATTCACCATTGCAGCCGACGACAAGGACACCCCGCTCATGAAACTGCTCACCAGCGGGCAAGCTGTCGAGCTGGGCACTCCGCAAGGCACGCTCATCACTGCCACGGTGACCGGCATTGAGAAGATGCGCGGCACGGCGATAGCGACGCTCAAGACGCAGGGGTACACCTACCAGGAACTCAAGAATGCCGTTTCCTTCCGCGGCGACGTGCTGGCGCTGCGCGCCCAGGGTGTGGACGAGGTGACTTTCCCCAGCGAGGGCGAGTATGTGCTGACGCACTTGCACGCAATGATGGACAAGATGATGGACACCACAGGCCAGCGCGAAGTGAAGCAGGCACCGGTGGCCGCAGCACCTGTCCAGAAACAAGAGGCGAAGAAGGAACAGGCAACACCTGCCGCACCCAAGATTACTGCCCAAGGCACTGAATTCAGCGCCAAGAACGAGAACGCTCTGTTCAAGTACTCGGGCACATGGGTAAAACCCGCCACCGAGCCTAACGGACGCATGCTCAAGGTGCAGGAGTCTATGCTTCGCACCAAGCAGTGCAAGACCGCCGCAATGAACATGAGCAGCGGCGGACTGTATATCTACAGCTCTAACGGATACGGCACTACGCCTCGACTCCCCAAGACCCTCATCGACGCGCTCAAAGAACTCAACGTGCCTCATTCAAGCATCAACGACGTGGTGCTCACCGAGAGCAACAAGTGGATCATCATCTACCAGAAGAGCGGTTACAAGACTAGCGCTGGCCTGCCCCGCACGCTGCTCGACAGGTTGAGCGCATGCAACGCCGCTAAACAGACGTTCAAGAGCATCACACTCACCGACGATGGCGAGTGGGCCGTAGTGACCAACAAGGGTTACTGGTGCGAAGGCGAGGAAATCAAGGCTTTCCTCGATGCCGCAAAGGCCAAGTATGGCGGCTTGCAGGCGGTGCACCGCACCTGCGGCGGAGCCATGGTGGCTGTGTGCAAGGGGGGAGTGATGTGCCACAAGGTGCCCGAAGCCATGCTCAGAGAGCTCAAGACGCTGGAGTTTGAGCCACGCATGATTGAATTTACCGACGACGGGCTATATATCATCACCGACGGCAAAGAAAAGGTAGAGTATTACCTGTGACCCGGATGCTCTGCCCGCAATATCAGAAACTCAATATTATCAACAAAATAAGGAATGAAAAAGGTTATTTTCACAGTCATGGCGGCAGCACTCACAGCCGCATCGAGCATGGCAGCCGAGAAGGTCGTACTGCTCAAATTTGGCGATTTTGACCAGTGGGTCACCCGCCACATCAAGGAATCAAGCGTGATAGGTGGCAACACCAAGACCCTTTATGAGATAGGTCCCACAAAAACCCTCGATGGCGCAACAGCCTATGTGCCCCAGGGCGGCAGCCCATGGGCTACCAGCAACGTGTATGCCAAGGTGATGGGCGTGGTGAAGACCAGCAACGCTGTGTTCCCCGACACTCACGGTAGCGGCAAGTGCGTGAAACTCACCACTATGCTCGAGCACGTGAAGGCAGTGGGCGTGATCAACATGGACGTGCTCGTCAACGGCAGCATCTTCCTGGGCCGCATGTTTGAGCCCGTGTCAAGCACCAAGAACCCATATAGCAAGATGGAAATGGGCGTTCCCTTCACACAGCGCCCCAAGTACTTGCAGTTTGACTACAAGCTCACCGCTCCCACAGGCGACCGCACTTATTCTAGCGGTTTCGGATCGCAGAAGACCATACGCGGCCGCGACTATTCAGAGGTGTTCATCCTGCTGCAACGCCGCTGGGAGGACGAGAAAGGCAACATTCACGCCGCTCGCGTGGGAACAGGACGCCAGAGATTTGGCGCAACCACTGCCAACTGGGTCAACAAGCACCGCATTGAGGTGAAATATGGCGACATCACCAAGACTCCCGGCTACCAGAGCTACATGGGACTTATCAGCACCAAGGACCGTGCCTACTATGCACGCAACAGCAAGGGCAAGATGGTGCCCGTGATCGAGGAGCAATGGGACGACGCTAACGCAACGCCCACCCACATGCTGGTGATGGCATCGAGCGGTTGCGGTACTGCCTACGTGGGAACGATAGGCATGACATTCTGGATCGACAACATGGCGCTCGTGTATTAATCTCACGCAACAGCGCACCCCGCATCTACACCCCGCAGGCACAGCTTTGCCCGCGGGGTTTTCTTTTGCTCCAAGAACAAATACAAAGCGAAAGCACACTGGTTTTCGGATGAAAGCACAGGTAACTATTCACCAATGGAACTCCCCGCGCGGATCTCACTG
>JAGHSP010000295.1 GCA_018065815.1 Candidatus Sodaliphilus limicaballi
GTCTTCAACCGCGATTTTATTACACTTCACACCCCCCCACCGGCAGTCCGCAGGTCTGCGACCAGCGGTTAACCAAAGTTACGACCTCCCTGAGGTCTAAAAAATCCACAAAAATATATATTTTCAATGAAAAAAAAATCAGTGTGATCAGTGAGATCTGCGCGGGGAGTTCCATTGGTGAATAGTTACAGTTCAATCATATGCTCAATAAAATGCAATAATACCAATAAAATGTCTGTATTCAGACATGATAGCAAAATTATTTGATAAATTTATCTTTTTGAGCAGTATTTTTTATAATTTTGCAACATGAAAAAGACTGTAAAGATATCGCTCATAGTGTTAGGAGTGCTGGTGCTCATGGTGACTGGCGCTAGTGTGTATATGCTTAATTTCTCGCTTAGCCCCCTCCAGCGTAGCCGTGCTGAGGCTCTGGAACGCCTGGGCGAGCGCACGCCTCTGGTCAAGCCGTGGGCCGACAGCATCATTGCTGCCGGTGCGTTGCGCGACACCACTATCACCTACGACGGCAAGAAACTGCATGCCTTCTACATGCCTGCCGACTCGGCTACCACACGCACTGCGATTCTGGTGCATGGCTATAAGGACACTGGGCTGACGATGCTCAGCATGGGCTATCTGTTCCAGCACGACATGGGCTACAATATCCTCTTGCCCGAACTCAGCGCTCACGGCGAGAGCGAGGGCGACCACATAGGGATGGGTTGGAACGAGCGCCTTGAGCTGCTGCGATGGATTGCCGTTGCCGACAGCATGTACCGTGGCGACGCCCCTGCCACCCAGATGGTGCTCCACGGCCTGTCGATGGGTGCTGCCACTGTGATGAACGTGAGTGGCGAGCAGTTGCCGCCGTGTGTCAAGGCCATCGTCGAAGACTGCGGCTACACAAGCGCGTGGGATGAGTTCTCGGCCCAGCTTAAGGACCAGTTCGGCCTGCCTCAGTTCCCGCTCATGTACACCACAAGCGCCCTGTGCAAGATGTGCTACGGATGGTCGTTTGCCGAGAATGCCCCCATCGAGCAGGTAAAGAAGAGCAAGGTGCCCATGCTCTTCATACATGGCGACAACGATGACTTTGTGCCCACATATATGGTGCAAGAGGTGTATGACGCTCACCCCGGTCCCAAGCAGCTGTGGCTTGCAAAGGGGTCAATCCATGCTTACGCTTATAGCGACCACCCTGACGAGTACACTGCCCAGGTGAAGCAGTTCCTGGCAAAATATGTGAAGTGATTGCTATGATTTAGAAATTATTCTAATTATTTTAGCATATGGAACCATCTGAATTTCACCTATTTGCTCCGATTAGCGTCCTACTGGACGCATCTGCTTGTTGATACCATACCCCCACCGCCACTTCGTTCGGCGGTGGGGGTTATTTAGGTATTGTCCTGCCGGACAATAAATTAGCAATATTTATTATCAAATCTGCGCGGGGTGTCCGCTAAATTGGCATTGCTGTGCAGTTACCCTTATAATTTCAAAACTGGTATTTCACACCTAGCGTGGGGATGATTTGTGTTTCTCTTGACAGGGCGTTCACTCGCAGTTCTCCCATGAATCCCCAGCGTCGTCCCAGGTCGTAGTCGATGCCACCGCCCAGGTTCACCCCCCAGCGGTTGGCGTTGGGCCCCACATAGCCCCAGTGGCTATATCCCACTCCGGCAAAGGGATAGATGTTTAGCCTTGACGACATGGGCAGCAAGTAGTGCACATTGACGTTGAGATGCAGTGTGGTCACGTCGTGGTTTTCATTGAAGTAGATGATTTCGGGCTCGATGCGCAAGTGCCGTCCCAGTGGTGCCTGCAACTTCACGCCCAACCCGTGCTGCTTATACTCGGTGGCATAGTTGTAGGTAAATCCCACAGCCAGTGGCGGACGCTGTATTGCCTGCACGCTCACCGCGCAAGCAAAAATTGCCAATAACAAGAAAAATCTTTTCATTCTCAATTCGGTTATCATTGGGCATTGTCTTTATCGTTTCTCTGTGCGTATGCTTGCTTGAGCATATCCTCGGGTGTCATGCACTCGTCGCTGATTTGCGGCTTGTACTTCTTGAGGCGCACTTTCACCTCGTCAAATCCCACGCCATAAGCGCCGTTGACATTAGTCTGCGTGATGAATGCGTTGGGGTCAATGGCCTTGGTGATGCGGAAGATGTTAACGCTTTCATACCTGCGTGCCACCACAAAGAGCATTTTCACGTCTTGCTTGGTGTACCAACCAGTTCCGTGCACCAGCGTGCAGCCGCGGTTGGCATCGTTGTTGATAGCGTTGGCGATGTCCTCCCATCGTTCTGAAATAATCATGAACTGCACAGCCTGTCGGTTGTTGTTGATAATCCAGTCGGCAGTAAATGAGAATATCACCATGAACACAAGACCATAAACGATGATGTCGATTTGGTGGAAAATAAAGTAGGAAGATGAGGTGATGATAACATCGCAGTAGAGCATCATGCGCCCGAATGAGATGTTGGTATATTTCGCGACCATTGCCGCCAGGATGTCGGTTCCTGCCGAACTGCCGTTGTGTGAGAACACGATTCCCACTCCCATGCCGCACAGCACAGCACCGATGATGACGCACATGAACGGCTGCTCGTTGACAACAGGCGCGTCAAATAGCGGCACGAAGAAATAGAGCAGAGTACTCGACATCGTAGCACCAAAAATCGTGCGCAGCACAAACTGCTTGCCCACAGTGTGGAAGGCTGCGACGAGCAGAGCAATGTTGATGCTATAGTTGACGAAAGCCACGTTCCAGTTGAACGCAAAGTGGGTGAGAGTGGCAAGACCCACCACACCGCCGGTGACAACGTGGTTAGGAATGATGAATGCCGACAAGCCAAAGGTGTATAATGTCAGGCCAAAAATAATAAAAAAATAGTCGCGGGCGTGGTTTACTATTTTACTTATGGAGTTGCTCATACATGTTTATTTCAGTTTGCATGTGCGAAATTAGTTATTTGTTGGCAAATAACCGAGTTTTTCGCTGATTTTTTTGCTCTGTGTCGAATGTTTTTTTATCTTTGCATGTGTAATAAAATATTTAGTGCTATGATAATCAAACTTATTGTTTCGGCCCTCTCGGTTGGAATTACTGCATGGTTCATGGATAGCGTGACTATTTCCCCCTGGTGGGCGACAATCCTGGTGGCAGTAGTGCTGGGCATTATCAATGCGACAATACGCCCTGTGGTCAAGTTTTTCTCCTTGCCTGTCAACATTCTCACGCTGGGACTGTTCACGTTTGCAATCAATGCCCTGATGGTGCTGTTGTGCTCATGGTGTGTGGGCGACCATTTCGTTATCGCAGGCAGCGGCATGGGCAAGTTTTTCAATGCGATGATCTTCAGCGTGGTGCTGAGCATCGTGGGCTGGGTGCTCAACATGTTTGCTCCCAAGAAAAAGAAAAATAAAGAAGCATAATTATTTACAATCTCATTTACTAATATGGCAGAATATTACTATCTAGACAGTGCTAATGAGCGGCGCGGTCCCGTGAGCAAGGAATCTCTCAAAGATTCTGTTACTCCTGCTACCCTAGTGTGGCGTGAAGGCCTGAACGACTGGGTTGCGGCAAGTACCGTTGATGAACTAACGGATTTGTTCCGTAGCGCAACTCCACCCCCCACACCTAATGTAAACCAGTTACCTCCAACCCCACCCGTGCCACAAGCGCCCCATGTCCAGGCGGTACCGATTCCGGCTGTACCTGTTCCTCCTGCCGCACCCAAACAAGCTGTTCCTGTGCAGGCTGTGCCCGCTCCTGCGGCACCTGCTACTGCTGCTCCAAAACAAGCGGCACCAGTGCTGGCCGCACCCAAGGGAAAGAAAGGTACCGACATGTCTAGCATGTTAATATTTGCGTGGGTTATCGCTTTGATTGCGCTCTATCTGGGTCGAACTTTTATTGAGTCGTTTTTCGGTCTCTACAGCCCGGGGTTTGCAATCGGGTATCTCATTTTGGTAATCCTGATCACTCTCATCAGGTTTCTCCCTGTATTTGCGATAAAAAACACCACGTTGAAGGTAATTGCGTTTGTGTTGATGACCTTGTTCACGATATACTGTTTGTACCAGGATTTATCTTGGTGGTATTACTCAGTGTGGGAGTTCCTATAAAGATAAAGAACCCCAAAAAGCATCAGCGGGTTGCCTCTTTGCCAGGCAACCCGCTGATGTTTTAGTATAGCGGAGTGTTGTCACTCAAACTTGATTGTGTTGCGGTTAGCGCTCTCGATGCGGCGGTTGCGCCAGCAGCGGCGGCACAGCGCTACATACTTGTCGTCGCCGCCTATCTCGACCTGGGCACCGTCGGTGACGATGTTTCCCTGGCCGTCGATGCGGGCATTGATAATGGTCTTGCGGCCACACGAGCATGTCGATTTGATCTCATCGATAGAGTCGGCAAGTTCGAAGAGACGGCGTGACCCCTCAAACACATGCGACTGGAAGTCGGTGCGCAAGCCATAGCACACCACATTGGTGCCGTAGTCGTCCACGATGCGTGAGAGCTGGTCAACCTGCGCCTCGGTCAAGAACTGTGCCTCGTCGATGAGAATCCAGTCTTTGAGCACGAGGGTTTCCTCATAGAGCCCCTTCACGAGCTCATAGATATCGGTGTCGGGGTAAATCCATTCACACTTGCGCTCTATGCCTATTCTTGACCTTATCACGTTGTCCTTCTCGCGGTCGTCGATGATGGGTTTGAAGCACATGTATTGCATGCCTCTTTCCTCGAAATTATAGGCCTGTGTGAGCAGCAGCGCAGTCTTGGCCGAGCCCATGGTGCCGTAGCGGAAATATAATTTGCCTGGTCCGTTCATTGGGTTGATATTCAATTAGATATTGAACAGATTGTTGTTGTTTAGATATAAAGCATGCTACCCGAGCGTCGCGATACTTGTTGTCGCGATACCCGTTAACAGCCTCACAAAGTAATGCCACTTTCTCGCCCCCACTGGCGGGAGGATGGTGTGTCAAAGCGTGCATTGCGCTTTCAGCGCGTTGCCATTTCGATTGTTTTGACACATCTTCCCTACCCCGAGTGTGGTGGTGTCGAGTTTAGGCGTTCTTTGCGTCGGCTTCGCTCACGCCTGCCAGAGCGGGGTCAACCAAGATGCGTCCGCAATACTCACACACGATGATTTTCTTGTGCATCTTGATTTCCATCTGGCGCTGTGCGGGGATGCGGTTGAAGCAACCACCGCAGGCGTTGCGCTGTACATAGACGATACCCAGACCGTTGCGAGCGTTCTTGCGAATGCGCTTGAAGGCGGTGAGGAGGCGAGCTTCAATCTTGTTCTCGAGCTTCTTGGCCTGCTCGCGCAGTTTCTCCTCGTCTTGCTTGGTCTCTGAAACGATTTCGCTCAATTCGGCAGTCTTCTCGGTCAGTACGTGCTCGTCGTCGTCGAGTTGCTCGTTGACCTTGATGATTTCAGCCTTCACGCGCTCAATCTTCTCGTTGGCTTCGCGTATTTTCTTATCGGCGAGTTCGACATTGAGTCTAGCATACTCAATTTCCTTGGTGAGGTTGTCATACTCGCGGTTGTTGCGCACGCGGTCGAGGTCGGCTGTGTACTTGTCGATGAGGGCGAGGTTGTTATCGCGTTCACCCTGCTGGTAGTTGATTTCCTCGTTGAAGCCCACGATGTCTTCTTCAAACTTCGCGATGCGAGTGTGGAGACCGGCGATACCGTCCTCGAGGTCTTGAACTTCAAGGGGAAGCTCGCCACGCAGGGTCTTGATGCGGTCAACTTCTGAAAGGATTTTCTGCAGGTGATAGAGCGCTTTCAGGCGGTCCTCTACCGACATTTCTTTTTCTTGTCTAGCCATAAATGTTGTTTATATGTAGAATTGAATCTGATTTTTTTCGTTTTTTGCAAAAGCGACTGCAAAGTTAGGATTTTTTTCTTGAATAATCTCTAAAAAAATCTCTTTTGTGTAGTGCTCGCTCTCGTAGTGCCCTATGTCGGCCATGAGAATCTCGCGGTTGTGGTCGAGAAAATCGTGATACCTCAGGTCGGCAGTGACAAAGACGTCGGCATTGCAGCTCACGGCCTTGTCAACGAGGAACCCTCCGGCTCCGCCACACAGTGCCACGCGGGTGATGGTCTTGTCAGTGCATCCGCTGTAGCGCACCGCTCCCACCTCGAAGGTGTCTTTGAGCAGCTTGAGGAAGAGGGGCGCCGGCATGGGCGTGACATTGCCCACCACGCCGCATCCTGCCAGGACGGGCATGCCGTCGGCAAGCGTGTCGCCAGTGGGATGTGGATCCAGGATGGTCACGTCGGTCATTCCCAGCTTGCTTGCCATGCGCCACGACACGCCGCCGGGCGTGTTGTCCATGTTGGTGTGGGCGCAGTAGATGTTGATGTCGTGCTTGATGGCGCGTGCCACAATGCTCTCGACGATGGTGCGTCCGGTGATTTTCTTGAGTCCGCGGAAGATGAGCGGGTGATGAGAGATAATGAGGTTATAACCGCCCTCGATGGCTTCATCGACGATGTCGAGCGACACATCGGTGCACAGCAGGATGCCCTTGACGGTGTCGTCAAGGCATCCCACCTGCATGCCGGCGTTGTCATAATCTTCTTGCATGTGCAGCGGCGCGCGCTGCTCTATCATGCTTGCGATATCTCTTATCTTCATTGCGTTGTGTTGCAGTCTGTTGTCGAGGCCTGCTGATTAAGCCTCGGGGGTTCTCAAGTCGAGCAGCAGCTCGTCGAGCTGTGCCTGGTCGATGGCGCTGGGAGCGTCGAGCATCACGTCGCGACCGCTGTTGTTCTTGGGGAATGCGATGCAGTCACGTATGCTGTCGAGGCCGGCCATGATCGAAACAAAGCGGTCGAGACCGAATGCGAGACCTGCGTGAGGGGGTGCACCATACTTGAAGGCATTGATCAGGAAGCCGAACTGTGCCATAGCCTTCTCGGGGGTGAATCCGAGCACCTCAAACATCTTAGCCTGCAACTTGCCGTCGTGGATACGGAGGCTGCCGCCGCCCACCTCGATGCCGTTGCACACGAAGTCGTAGGCCATAGCGCGCACCTTGGCAGGATCAGTGTCGAGCAAGGGTATATCCTCGGGGTTGGGCTTTGTGAACGGGTGGTGTGTTGACATGAGGCGCTGTTCCTCTTCGCTCCACTCAAACAAGGGGAAGTCAACAATCCACAGGCACTCAAACTTGTCCTTGTCGCGCAGACCCAGGCGCTCGCCCATTTCGAGACGCAGCGAGCACAGCTGCACGCGAGTCTTGTTGGCATTGTCGCCGCTCAAGATGAGCACGAGGTCGCCGTCCTTTGCACCCATAGCCTCCTTAACCTCGAGCAACTGCTCGGGAGTGTAGAACTTGTCGATGCTTGACTTGATAGTGCCGTCGGCATTATACTTGATGTAAACAAGACCCTTGGCACCCACCTGCGGACGCTTCACGAAGTTAGTGAGTTCATCGAGCTGCTTGCGTGAATAGTCGGCACAGCCGGGAACGCAGATACCGCCTATGTAGGCAGCCTCGTTGAACACGGCGAAGTCGGCCTTGCCGGCAAATGTGTCCTTGAGTTCAACGAATGTCATGCCAAATCGCAAGTCGGGCTTGTCGCTACCATAGAGACGCATAGCGTCGTGCCATGTCATCTGCTGGAGCTTCTCGGGCAGCTCAACGCCACGCACCTCCTTGAACAGGTGGCGAGCCATTCCCTCAAATACCTCGATTACATCCTCCTGGTCAACGTAGCTCATCTCGCAGTCGATCTGGGTGAACTCGGGCTGACGGTCGGCGCGCAGGTCCTCATCGCGGAAGCACTTTGCAATCTGGAAGTAACGGTCGAAACCGGCAACCATGAGCAGCTGCTTGAGCGTCTGGGGGCTCTGGGGCAGAGCGTAGAACTGACCAGGGTTCATGCGAGAGGGAACCACGAAGTCACGTGCGCCCTCGGGAGTAGAACCGATGAGAATGGGAGTCTCAACCTCGATGAAGTCGCGAGAGTCGAGGAAGTTGCGAATGAGGATAGTCATGCGGTGACGCAGTTCGAGGTTCTTGCGCACGGCGTTGCGGCGCAGGTCCAGGTAACGGTATTTCATGCGCAGGTCGTCGCCGCCGTCGGTGTTGTCCTCGATAGTGAAAGGAGGAGTGGCGCTCTCGTTGAGCACGTTGAGTTCCTGAGCGATAATCTCGATGTCGCCGGTGGGAATGTTGGCATTCTTGCTAGAACGTTCCTCAACCTTACCAGTGATCTGCACAACGAATTCACGACCCAGGTGATTTGCAGCCTCACACAGAGGAGCATTAACCTCGTTGTTGAACACGATTTGTGTGATACCGTAACGGTCGCGCAAGTCCACAAATGTCATGCCGCCCATCTTGCGGGTGCGCTGCACCCATCCTGCCAGGGTAACTACTTCGCCCACATTGGCTTGGCGAAGCTCACCACATGTTTTAGTTCTGTACATAGTGTAGTTATATAATTGTTTAATTTTGAATCGTTCAGCGGTATGGTGTGCCCATGCCACGCGTAGGCGCGAGGTTGCACACGTTACCAAATTGCAAAGTTACTACATTTCGCTCACATTGTCGTTCATTTTTGCAATAAAAATGGAGCAAAATAGCAAAAAACTAGAAAAAACATTTGGTGTTAAGAAAAAAAGGCGTACCTTTGCAGTCGCTAAACTGGAAATAATCCATTTTCGGGGTGTAGCGCAGTCCGGTTAGCGCGCCTGCTTTGGGAGCAGGAGGTCCCTGGTTCGAATCCAGGTACCCCGACGTAAAGCCAATCAGTCACAACGACTGGTTGGCTTTTTCGTTATCCCCCCGGTGTGCTTACATCAAAAATACACCATAATTAATTGAAAAATACTGCCAAAGGAGATGTGTTTGTCAAATTTTATTGCTACCTTTGCCATGTCATGCCATGTTTAGCTTGTTTTGATTTTGCAACACCAGGGTGAGCGATAAACCTGGCAAGGCAACATTCCAGGCAATTTTGTTGCTCTGGACATTATAAAACTATTAACCGGAATTAAGGATGAAACATTTCAGATTTACAATCATCACAGCACTCGCAATGCTGTTGACATGCTCGGTAACAGCCCATGCAGCGACACCGGCAAAGAAAGCCACCAAGAAAGTCACTAACACGATGGGCAAGAACGCCCCCACAGCCGGATGCGCCGTAACTAATGCCAAGGCAATCGACATGGGGCTGCCCAGCGGCACACTGTGGGCCGACCGCAACGTGGGCGCGGAGGCTCCCGAGGCCTATGGCGGGCTCTATCGCTACGGCAACAAGGGCAACATGGGTGGCAAGGGATGCCCCAAAGAGAACATCAGCGGCACCAAACTCGACGTCGCAACCATCAAGATGGGTAAGAACTGGCGCATGCCCACAGCAGCCGAAATCACCGAACTGTGGGAAAACTGCACACACGAGTTTGACGTAGTCAAGAACCAACCAGGATTCCGTCTGCGCGGGCCCAACGGCAACTGCATCTTCCTGCCCCTCACCGGCCTGATGTACAACTACGGCCGCAGTCAAGCAGGACAATGCGCTTTCTACCAGACAGGCGAAATCACCGACAGCTGGATGTACCAAGTGGGGTTCGAGGCCGTAACGCTCAACCTGTGGCAACAAGATGACGACACCTTCAAGTGCCAGATAGGTTCAGAGTCGCCAGGCTCTGGATGCCCCATCCGCGCCG
>JAGHSP010000373.1 GCA_018065815.1 Candidatus Sodaliphilus limicaballi
GTTAAATCAGAGCAATCTGTTATTAATCTTTTCGTGAGGTCCGTGAGATCCGCGCGGGGGATTCTGCAAAAATTATTTTGGAGTATGGTTACTTTATTTGCTTAAATTCCCAAACAACTTGCAAAATTACAAAAAAATAATGAATGCTGAAAAACAGGACTCGAAATTTAAGCAATCATTTCCCATTTGGGACAGAAAAAATACCCCCAGCGCCGAATAGCGGCGGAGGGGGAGAGATTCGGATATTGTCTTGCTTGGCAATAAATTAGTAATATCTTTATATAACTCGCTAAATTCGGGTTACTTGATATTTTCACGCACTTCTTCTAGGAATGCCTTCATTGCCTTGCTATCCTTATTGTCAATTATTTCTTGCAGGCGGGTGAGTTTTTCCTTGATTTTGTCGAGCTGGTCGTTGGTGTGCGGGTTGAAGAGGATTTCTTGCAATAGGTAATCATCTTCGCTCATGAGGCCTTGCGCGATGGCCATGTGACGCTTGTAGGTGGTACCGGGAGCGTCCTGGTGCTTCATCACGCTGCCAAAGACCAGGGTGCTGGCAAAGGGGATTGACAGTGAGTAAGCTATGGTCTCGTCGTGCTCGGCAAAGGTGTATTCCCTGATGTTGAGATGCAGGCTGTTGTATATGTCTTTAAAGAATACACGTCCCAGACAGTCGCCCTCGCTGATGATGATGGCGTTCTCGCTGGCAAGATTGCTGAGCGAAGCAAAGGTGGGGCCAAACATGGGATGGGTGCTCACAAATGGGTGACCGCAGTTCTTGTAAAATTCGGGCAATCCTGTCTTGACCGAGGCGATGTCGCTGATGATGCAACTTTGTGGCAAGTGGGGGAGCACTGCCTCAAAAGCGGGAATGGTGTACTTGACCGTCACTGCGTTGATGAGGAGTTGCGGCTGGAAGGCTTCAATCTCGTCCATAGTGGTGAAACGCATGGCATTGAATGTGAAACGCAGGCGTTCAACATCGGTGTCGTAGATTGCAACATCGTGGTTAAAGCTGAGCACGTCGCACAAGAATGATCCCATCTTGCCGGTTCCCATAATAAGAATTTTCATGCGGTCCATTACTTTTTGCCTTCAAAGAGTGAAAGTTGCAGGTTGACTGATTCCTCGTGAATGGCTTGCATCACTTCTTTCATGAACTCGGGGTTGAGTCCAAGAGACTCGGCTTGCTTGACGCGACGTTTCATGATCTCGTCGTAGCGTGCAGCCTGCACAATCTGCATGTTGTGTTCTTTCTTGTATGTTCCGATTTCCTTGGCGATGCGCATGCGCTTGGCAAGAATCTCGAGCAGCTCATTGTCGCAATGGTCGATGTGCTGGCGCAGGGTGGAAAGGTTCTCGGTGCTAACGTGAGTGTCGCGCACAACGAGAGCGTTGAGAATGACGTTCAGGTTGTCGGGTGTGAGCTGCTGGTTGTTGTCGCTCAACGCTTTGTCGGGGTCGCAGTGGCACTCGATCATGAGACCGTCAACACCCATGTCGAGACTTTGCTGCGAGATGGGCGAGATGAGTTCGCGCCTGCCGCCCATGTGTGACGGGTCGCACACGATGGTGATGTTGGGTATGCGGCGATGCAACTCCACAGGTATGTGCCATTGTGGCTCGTTGCGGTAGAGGTGCTTGCCGTAGGCGCTAAAACCACGGTGAATTGCACCGAGTTTGCGTATACCGGCATTGTAGATGCGCTGAATTCCGCCAATCCATAGTTCGAGATCGGGGTTGACGGGATTCTTTACCAGCACGGGCACGTCTTCGTGACCACGCAATGCATCGGCGATGTCTTGCATGGCGAAGGGGTTGGCAGCAGTGCGTGCGCCAATCCAGAGGAGGTCGATGCCTGCGTCGAGGGCTGCGTTGACATGCTCGTGTGTTGCGACCTCGGTGGCGGTGTACATGCCTGTTTCTTTCTTGACCTGCTGCATCCACAGGAGCCCTTTCAGGCCGACGCCTTCAAAGCCTCCGGGCTTGGTGCGGGGTTTCCAAATGCCTGCACGGAATATCTTGACGCCGTTAGCTGCTAACTGGCGTGCTGTGTCGAGTAATTGTTCTTCACTCTCGGCGCTGCAAGGGCCTGCTATTACAAGAGGTTGGTCGGGATCAACGCCAGGGAAAGTGATAGGTTGTAAATCGTTAAACATTTCCATATTTATATATTTATTAATTGTTGTCAATATTTAGCACACGCTGGGTTGCTTGCTGTATGTTGCTTGTTGAAGCACAGAGCGAGATGCGGATGAAGCGGTCGCCGTTGGTGCCGAAGATGAAACCAGGCACGACAAAAACCCTTGCCTTGTCGAGGATGCGTTGAGCGAATGCTTCACTCGACTCGGCGCTGTCAGGGATGCGTCCCCACAGGAAAAGGCCACGCTGCTGTGGATCGAATGTGCACCCGAGTGCCTGCATCAGTTGCTCGGCAGCCTTGCGACGCTCGGCATAGACCTGGTTGACCTGGGCATACCACTGTTCGTCGCATTGCAGTGCGCGCACTGCGGCAAGCATCATGGGTTTGTACTGGCCGGAGTCAACGTTGGACTTTACTTTAAGAATCCAGTTGATGAAAGTGGCGTTAGACGTGACCATGCCCATGCGCCAACCTGGCATGTTGTGCGACTTGCTGAGGGAGTTCATCTCGATGGCGATGTCCTTTGCGCCTTCGACTTGAAGTATGCTCAATGGGGTGTCGTTGAGAATGAAGCTATAAGGATTGTCGTTGACGATGACAATGCCGTGACGGTGCCCGAAGTCAACCAAACGCTCAAACAGTGCTTTGCTGGCAGTCTTGCCAGTGGGCATGTGGGGATAGTTAACCCACATGAGCTTGATGTTGCTGTCCTTGACGATGTTTTCCAGTTGTTCGAAATCGGGCTCCCAATTACTTTCCTCGGTGAGGTCATAGTAGTGTATACTAGCGCCAGCAAGGCGGCTGACCGATGTATAGGTGGGGTAGCCAGGGTTGGGTACCAGCACGCCGTCGCCGGGGTTGATGAAGGCGAGGGTGGTGTGCAGGATACCTTCCTTGGAACCTATGAGCGGTAGCAACTCGGTGGCAGGATCAATTTCAACGCCATACCAACGTGAATACCACCCGGCGTAGGCTTCGCGCAATGCGGGCAGGCCCACATAGGGCTGGTATCCGTGTGCACCGGGCTGTTGTGCCTCGTGGTACAGGGTGTTTATCACCTCGGGGTGCGGCGGCTGGTCGGGACCACCCACGCCAAGGGAAATTATGTTGGCTCCCTGTGCGTTGAGCGCAGCGATTTCTTTGAGTTTGGTAGAGAAATAGTATTCCTTGACCTCGCTCACACGACAGGCGGGTGTTATGTTATTGCTTGCTTTCTTCATATTCTCCAAGTATTTTGAAGTCGTTGATGAGTGGTTTCACGGCGTCGATGCTCTGGCGGTAACGTGTGTAGTCGTTGTAGGTGAGGTCGACGTAGAATCGGTATTCCCACTCACGTCCTATGATGGGCAGAGATTGGATTTTGGTTAGGTTCATGCCGTAAAACGAGAAGATGGTGAGTACAGCCGAGAGGCTGCCTTGATTGTGTGGCAGGGTGAACTCGATGCTTGCTTTGTCGGGTTTGCTGCCTCGGGTGAACTCGGGTGCGGTATCGGGGTCGGCGATGATGAGGAAGCGTGTGAAGTTACGCTTGTTGGTCTGTATGTCCTCGGCAAGGATATTGAGCCCGTAGAGTTCGCCAGCATACTTGCCGCACACGGCAGCGTGTCCCATGAGATTGTTGTTGGCAATCATCTCGGCACTGCCAGCGGTGTCGTTGGTCTCGACGAGTTTCATGCGAGGATGCCTCATGAGAAATTGCTCGCATTGCCGCAACGCCATGGGGTGAGAGTTGACCTCGACAATGTCGTCGATGGTCTGCCCCGGGAGGGCGACAAGCGAGTGAGAGATGTACTTGCGGAACTCGCCTATGACGCGATGGTTGCTCTGTCGCAGCAGCTCATGGTTTTGCAACAGGCTGCCAGCTATGGTATTTTCTATGGCCATGATGCCGAGCATGGAAGCGTCGCCACGCAGCACGTCCATCATCTCGTGAAAAGTCTCGCAGGGCACCGTGGTGATGTCCTGGCCCTTGAAGTATTCGTGGGCGGCCTCGTCGTGGAAGCATCCAGCCACGCCCTGTATCGCTACTCTGAGTTCCATATATTGTCCATAAAAAATCCCGTCACTGTTCATGGCGGGACTCGTTATCTTTGTTAATCATCTAATTCTTGAAAAGTAGATTTAATTCATCAATTTAACTCAATACTGATTCCGCCTTTATTGTGTTAGAATAAAAGTAAAAATAATAGTAATATGAATAAAATCGAGTCATATAATCTTATTTATGCTGCAAACTTACCAATAAATATTGAAAATTGCAATAAATATGTTATAAAATTGATAATCTACCCAAAAAAAGGATGTTTGTTGCGTTGATATTGTCATTGCCACAGATGGGAAATGTTGTCGGTGAAGAGTTTCACGGCAATGGCCATGAGGATGATGCCGAAGAACTTGCGTATGAAGTAGATACCGCTCTTGCCGAGGAGTTTCTGCACCTTGTCGGTGAGGCTGATGACGATGAACACCCACACCATGTTGAGCGCAAGTGCAAGCATGATGTTGAGGTCGCTATACATGGCCTTCATGGAGATGAGCGTGGTGAAAGATCCCGCTCCTGCCAGCAATGGGAAGACAAGTGGCACAAGTGTCGCATCCTTAATGGGGCCGGCATTTTTGAAGATTTCAACGTCGAGAATCATTTCAAGCGACATGAACAAGATGAGGATGGCGCCGGCTATCGCAAACGAACCAATATCGCAACCGAAGATTTTGAGAATGAGGTCACCGCCATAGAAGAAACCTATCATGAGCAGCCATGAATAGATGGTTGCCTTGGTGGCACTGACGTGCTTGCCAGTGGATTTTATCTGCAAGATGATGGGTATAGAACCTACGATATCGATAATACCCAAAAGAACAAGGAACGCGCTGAGCGTATCCATAATGCTAAAAGAAGAAAACATAAAATGGATGTATGGTTAATTAACGATTACTCTAAAAATCTGTGCAAAGGTAAGAAAAAAAATAAACATGCAAAAGTTTATTGGCAGGGAGTTTTAAGTGTGATGAAAAAACATGCGGCAAAATGGTGCTTGATTGGTGGTTTTTTTGTACCTTTGTAAGTTATTTATTGTATAGAGTAATGTTACAGAACAAACCTACATATAAGACTGACTATGGATATGTGCGCGTGGCGTCGGTTGTGCCGTCGCTCAATGTGGCCGATGTGGCTGGAAATGTGCACAATATCATCAAATCATATAACGAGGCAAGAGAGGAAGGCGCCCAGGTAGTGGTGTTCCCTGAACTTGCTGTCACGGGTTATACCTGCGGTGACCTTTTCGGCAACGAAGCTTTGTTGGATGAGGTGGAACTGGGAATCGAGGAGATTGCTCGCAACGTGGTAGCTAGCGGAGGTATCGCTATTGTGGGTGCACCGTTGCGCGAGCGTGGCCACTTGTATAACTGCGCCATCGTGATGACATGCAACAATGGCATGTATGTGGTTCCCAAAACTTATTTGCCTAATTATAAGGAGTTTTACGAGAAGCGTTGGTTTACTAGCGATAATATTACCCGTGGGGCGATCACCGAGATTTCGATTAATGGATTAAAATATCCGTTCGGCACTAACATGATCTTTGAGTGCGGCAGGTTGAAGCTGGCAATCGAGATATGCGAAGACTTGTGGGTTCCGGTTCCTCCAAGCAGTATCGCAGCCATTAATGGGGCAAATGTCCTGGTCAACCTCTCGGCCAGCAATGAACTCGTGGGCAAGCATGACTACCTGGTGAATTTGATTAAGCACCAGAGCAACCAGTGCATTGCGTCATATATTTATGCCTCATCGGGCTATGGCGAGTCAACCACCGACCTAGTGTTTGCCGGCAATGCTATAATAGCTGAAAACGGAAGCATAATCAAGCAGGGCAAGCGATTCTGCACTACACCGCAGATGTCGGTTGCCGACGTAGATCTTGAAGCCCTTGACAATGAGCGTAGGCTTAACGGCAGTTTCACTGACAGTATGCTTCAGTTTACACGTCAATACAAGTATATCCCTATTGAGTTTGACCCGCTAGATTATGAGCATGTGAAACTAGAACGCAAGGTGCGCAAGATGCCCTTCACCCCTAATGAGACGTCGCGATTGAACTCACGTTGTGAAGAAATCGTGAACATTCAGACGCAGGGGCTGATGCGCCGCATGGACTTCACCCACACGAAGTCGCTTGTAGTGGGGATCTCTGGCGGACTGGATTCAACGCTTGCGCTTATGATAGCAGTGCGGGCCTTTGACCGGCTAGGCCTTGACCGCAAAGGTATCTACGGAATCACTATGCCTGGTTTTGGAACGACCGGACGCACCCATAAGAATGCTGTGGCGCTGATGAATGCACTGGGCATTACTGTGAAAGAAATCAGAATCGCTGATGCAGTGATGCAACATTTTGCCGATATCGAGCATGATCCCGAAGTGCAGGATGTGACATATGAGAACAGTCAGGCACGTGAACGCACCCAGATACTCATGGACTACGCCAACAAAGTGGGTGGCATGGTGCTGGGCACTGGCGACCTGAGCGAACTTGCACTAGGCTGGGCTACGTATAATGGCGATCACATGTCGATGTACAACGTGAATTGCAGCATACCCAAGACACTGGCCCGTCATCTCGTGATGTGGTTTGCGTCGTCGATGAATACCAGCAACCCTACTGGCATAGTGATACACGAGACCTTGCTCGATGTGCTAGACACCCCGATCAGCCCCGAACTTACCAAGGCTGATGCCCAGGGCAACATAGCGCAAATGACCGAGGATTTGGTTGGTCCCTATGAACTGCACGATTTCTTCTTGTATAACATGCTTCGTCATGGTTTCGGGCCGGAAAAAATCTATTTCTTGGCACGCAAGGCCTTTGCCGGCATGTATGACAATGCCACTATAAAAAAGTGGCTCACAACATTCAGCCGCCGATTTTTCAACCAGCAGTTTAAGCGTTCCTGCCTGCCTGATGGTCCAAAGGTGGGAAACGTGTCACTCTCGCCCCGTGGCGACTGGCGCATGCCTAGCGACGCATCAAGCGGGTTGTGGTTGAAACAATGTGAACAATTACCTGTGTAAAAAAGAGTTGATAAACTGAATGAAGAAAGCTGCACGCAAGATATATAACATACTGCGACTGGCAATAGTGACCGCCCTGGTCACTGTTGTGGGTGTGTTCGCCATTGCATACGTTGCATTGTCGATCCCTGCTGTGCAAGACAAGATAAAGGAAGTGGGCGAGGAGGAACTCTCCAACTTGCTTCATACCGACGTCAAGATAGGCGACGTGACTATCATGCCGTTTAATGAGGTCGTGCTCAAAGATGTCGAGGTGCCCGACCAGAAAGGGGATTCTCTGTTTACCATTGAGAAACTTGGCGCAGGCGTGAGTCTGTATAATCTTGTGGTGAACCAGCGCATAGTGTTTACTTATGCTGAAATTGTGGGACTTAAAGGGCACATTGTTAAGCCCGACAAAGAAAGTCCGACTAACATGCAGTTTATTATCGATGCATTCAAGCCAAAGGATAACAAACCTCCCAAGAAATTTGACTTGGTTATCCATAATGTAGTGTTAAGAAAGTGCGCATTGACTTACGACTTGCAGAGTGAACCCCGCAAGGAAGGACAGTTTGACCCTAACCATGTGGCACTTGATAGCATTAAAGCAGACTTGACCTTGCCGAGGCTTAAAAATGATGACTTCATCATAGAGCTGAATCGCATGTCGCTTGTGGAACAAAGTGGGTTTAAACTCAAAAACATTGCGGCAAAGGTTGAGATTAACAACAAGATGACAGCGGCCCGAGGGCTGATTGTGGAATTGCCTAACTCGCTGTTGTCGTTAGGCGACATTGAATTGCACTACAACTCACTTAAAACTATGGGGAATGATATTAAAAATTCTCCGGTTGAGGTGGCATTGTCAAACAGTTACATCGCTCTTGAAGACATTTCACCCTTTGTTCCCAAACTTAAAGGAATGAAAGACGTGGTAGATATCTCGGCAATAATCAAGGGCGACGCTAATCATGTGGATGTACGCACCCTGGCTCTAAATACCCATGACAATTTGTTGTCGCTCAATACCAGTGCCACCATAGACAGTTTGTCGAGTAAGGAAAACATTAGTTTTGACGTGCCTCACATCATCCTTCATGCTCATGCCGATAAGGTTGAAGACATTGTGTCGCGTTTCGCTTCCCTCACGCCCCAGGCAGCAGGTATAATCAGGCGTTGCGGCGATGTGAGTATCGATGGATCGGCCAAAGGAAATATCCATAATCTCCATTTTAATGGCGGTGTGGGTACATCGCTAGGTGCGTTGAACCTAAATGGCCAGTTTGTCTCGAATGACGCCAACAAGAGTTTCTCGGGGCACATAGCGACCTTGGGCTTCGGTCTCGGTGAATTGCTTGCGAAAACTAATCTGCTCGGTGAAGTAGCTATGGACGTGGATCTTACCGGCCAGTTGGGCGCTGGAAAACTGTCGAATGCTAGCATTAATGGCGTGATAAGTTACATTGATTTCAATGGCTATCGTTATCATAACATTACCGCCGACTTGAAAAATGAACTGAAAGACGTCAATGGTTCGATATCGGTTGATGACCCGTCGGTGAAACTCAATATTGAAGGAGTGGCACATCTTGACGGCCCTGCGACTACAATAGACATCGACCTGAATACCGACGGATTGAACATGTCTCGCTTGGGATTTATCAAGAACGTGCCCGATGGACAGGTGTCAATGGTGATGTCATCAAATTTCAGCGGTAATTCGCTAGATAACCTCACTGGCAGCATTGTTGTTGACGATGTGAATTACAGCGACGGGAATGGTAAGAAGTTGCACTTGAATAACGTGACGTTGACTGCCGACAATGCATCAATGCCGCAAAACATCACGCTGAATAGCGATTTCCTGAACGGAAATGTCACAGGCTCGTATGACTTCTCAACATTAGTGCCTTCGGTTAAGGGTATGCTATCGACTGCATTCCCCAAACTGTTTGGTAACTATGCCTATGTGCTGAAACGTGCCAGCAAGAAAAACGACTTGGATTTCAACTTTGTTCTTGACCCGTCGGACGAGTTGAACGATATAGTCAAGTTGCCAGTTAAGTTTGTGTATAAGACCACGGTAAACGGAAATATAAGCGAGTCGCACAATTCGTTTGCTGTTAATGTGAATGCTCCTTATCTTCTTAATGGAAATAAGATTATAGAAGGCACCGATCTCTCGGCTCGCCTTGACAATGACGCAGGCAACGTATCGGTCGTTGCTCACACTTTGGTCCCGCTCAAGCAGGGTAAAGCTGCAGTGACGCTGAATGCCAATGGCATAAATGACAGACTTGATGCCGACCTGGCTTGGCGTGTAGCCCGTGAGACCGATTTCCACGGTAATCTGAATATGTCGTCATTCTTCGACCGTGACGAAGAAGGCAAGATGATTATTGATATCGATGTCAATCCGTCGCAACTTGTGTTTAATGACAAACCCTGGCAAGTAGATCCTGCCAAGGTGAGTGTGCACGATGGCGTTATTAAGGTGGATAACCTGTGCGGGCATAGTGATGACCAGTTTGTGAAGATCAACGGAGAGGCATCGAAGAACCCTGAATCAGAACTTTGTTTAGAGTTGAATGACATAAGCCTTGACTATGTGTTTGAGACACTAAATATCAACCATGTCACCTTCGGAGGACAAGCAACAGGCAAGTTCTATGCCAGCGATTTGTTCTCAAAGGCTCCGAGACTTTACACCCCTGTGTTGCATGTGGCAGGATTGTCTTATAATAACGCCCTCATGGGTGACACCGACATCAAGAGTCGCTGGCTTAATGATGAAAAAGCGGTGGAACTCGATGCCGACATCGCCCAAACCAATGGGCTGCACTCACGCATCAAGGGTGCAATCTTTGCTGCCGACGATTCGTTATATCTCGACTTTGATGCACATCGTGCCAATGTGGGATTCCTGAAACCTTACATGTCGGCATTCACAAGCGATGTGCAAGGCGAGGTGTCGGGCAATGCAATCTTGTTTGGTAATTTCAAGACCATTAACTTGAAGGGCGACATCAAAGCCGATAGCCTCAAATTCAAGTTAGACTATACTAATGTATATTACACATGCAGCGGAGACTCTGTGCACATGAAGCCCGACTTGATCACATTCAGCGACGTGATGATTCATGACCGAGAAGGTCACGAGGCGAAACTCAACGGATGGCTCAAACATAACAGTTTCCATGACCCGGTATTCAATTTCTCTATTACAGAAGCGAAGAACTTCTTGTGTTATGATACCAATGCTGACATAAATCCGATATGGTATGGCCAAGTTTATGGCAACGGCTCGGCATTCGTGACAGGAGAACCAGGTGTAGTTGATATCAAGGTAAACATGCAGTCTTCACCTAACAGCAAGTTCACATTCGTGTTGAGCGATGCCGAGGAGGCTAATGAATATAACTTCATTACATTCCGAGACCGGAACAAGTCTGCCGGAGAAATCAAGGTAGAAGAAGTTGTAGATACTATACCTGAAATAGTGCGTCAGCTGTCGGCAAAGGCAAATATTGAACAGCAAGGCCCGCCCACAAGTTATAACATAGACTTGCAGGGCGACATTACTCCCGACTTGCAGTTGATAGTCGTGATGGATCCCGTGGGTGGTGACCGCATCAAGGCAACAGGTAGAGGAAACCTGCGTCTCACCTATAATAATAATGATGAGATGACGATGTTCGGCAAATATACGCTTGAAAAAGGTAATTATAACTTCACCCTTCAAGATGTCATCATCAAGGACTTTACTATCAAGGATGGCAGTAGCATCAGTTTCCAGGGCGATCCTTATGCAGCGTTGCTCGACATCAAGGCAGTATATGCTCTTAATGCAAACATTAAGGACCTAGACGAAACATTTGCCGACGACAAGGAAATCAACCGTACTAATGTGCCTGTACATGCATTGTTAAATGCCAAGGGCTTAATAAGCCAGCCGGATATCTCGTTCGATCTTGAATTCCCGACACTGACCACTGATGCTTACCGACGTATCAAGAGTATCATCAGCACAGACGAGATGATGAACCGTCAAATCATCTATCTGCTGGCACTCAACAGATTCTATACACCCGAGTATATGAATAACTCGCGGCCTAACAATGAACTCACCTCGGTGGCGTCATCGACGATATCGTCGCAGTTATCTAACATGCTGGGCAAGATGAGCGACAAGTGGAGTATCTCACCCAATTTCAGGACATCGCGTGGTGATTTCAGTGATGTGGAAGTGGATCTTGCCCTGTCGAGCCAACTGCTTAATAACCGTTTGCTCTTCAATGGCAACTTCGGTTATCGCGACAACAAGTACAATACTCGCAATAGTAATTTCATAGGTGATTTTGACATTGAATACCTTCTTAACAAGAACGGATCGTTCAGGTTGAAAGCCTACAATCACTTCAACGATCAGAATTTCTATGTGCGTAATGCATTGACTACTCAGGGCGTGGGGCTCGTGTGGAAGCACGACTTTGACCGTCCGTTTGATTTCCTGAAAAATAATAGATATAAACTTAACATTGTTAAAGACAGTACAGCGACCGATACAGTGAAAGTTGTAGATGTGAAATAATGGCAAGAAGAATTATATACATATTATTATTTTTAGTCTCAATTCCCGCGATTGCATCGGGAGCCGAGCGCATTGATAGTGTGGCCCACAGAATAAAAAATAATGTACACAACTATCTGCATGATAGTGTTCCTGCTCGCTTGTCAAATAAGATACCAGAGAATAAAAGTTGGATTAAGCAGTTGGTAGATAATCGCTTTAACGTGATGGACACGACTCTGAAATGCCCCAGGTTTGTAGAAATGTGTTTAGATGTGTACAGGTGGGGCGACCACACGTTCAACAGCTATGACTCGTCATATGTGTATTCCTGCCCGCAGAAATGGAAGGTGATGATTAAAGCCAACACCAAGTGGGATATGTATGACTTTGACGCCCGTAACGGCAGTCCTAGCCTGTTTATCAACACTGAGCCTAGGACTAGTGCTGGTTTCCGCCTGTCGTTCATGGCTGTGGGGTTTGAGTATATGCCCGACATTGATAATCTACTCTCAGGTCGTGTGATAGATCATCGTCGCACTCGATTCTCATTCACTTGTAGTCGTATTGTAGCCGAATTATACTACAACAAAAACACTGGCACGTCTCGAATAAACAAATTTGGTTCTTATGAAGACGGACGCTTTGTCAATGTGAAATTTGATGGTCTCACGTCTAAAACTTTTGGAATTGATGCATTCTACGTGTTCAACCACAAGAAATATGCCCATGCTGCTGCCTATTGTTTCTCGAAAATACAACGGCGTAGTGCAGGATCGTTTATCCTGGGAGTTCAATATACTAATCAGAAACTATCTCTTGACACAAGTAAATTGCCAGAGGATTTGAAACCTTATAACCCATGGCCTAACGAAAATTTCTCGTTTCATTTCTATGACTATGCGATTAATGTGGGATATGGCTATAACTGGGTTTTCCGCAACAACTGGCTGTTTAATGTGACAGCGATGCCCTCGGTGGGTGTGAAGCATTGCGTAGATGATACATTTGACGGACCAACCAACAAACTCGCGTTGAACATACGCGGACGTTTTGCACTTGTGCGTAATGCTGGTAAATTCTTCTATGGCCTTCATGCAAGTTTCAATGGCTACACATCGTGGGGTAAATCTTACTGGTTTTACAATCAGATAGGTGATGTGACTGCAATCGCAGGATTCAGGTTTTGAATAGATTAAAATGTAATTAGAAATCAAAAAGATATGAGTGTAACGATATTAGGAATAGAATCGTCGTGTGATGACACCTCGGCAGCGATAATACGTGATTGTGTGTTGCTGAGCAATGTCATTGCGAGCCAAAAGGTTCATGAGTCCTATGGCGGAGTGGTTCCTGAACTTGCGTCTCGTGCCCACCAGCAGAACATAGTGCCCGTGGTGAGCGAGGCAATAAAGCAGGCAGGACTTACACGCGGCGATATAGACGCCATAGCATTCACCCGTGGTCCTGGTCTCCCGGGATCATTGCACGTGGGCACATCGTTTGCCAAGGGACTGTCGCTGGCATTAAACGTGCCGCTGGTAGATGTGAACCACCTGCATGGTCATGTGCTTGCACATTTCATCAAAGAGACTCCTGAAACCGTTGTCCCGGAGTTCCCCTATTTATGCTTGCTCATTTCGGGCGGTAACTCTCAAATAATTAAGGTGAATGCCCCTAATGACATGGAGATACTGGGCCAGACTATTGATGACGCAGCTGGCGAGGCATTTGACAAGTGTGCCAAGGTTATGGGGTTGCCTTACCCTGGCGGACCTATAATTGACCAGCTGGCTGCCGTGGGTAATGCTGATGCCTTTAAGTTTGCAAAGCCCAGGTTGCAGGGTTATGATTATAGTTTCAGCGGATTGAAGACATCATTCCTATATACATTACGTGATGAGTTGAAGGTTAACCCTAGTTTTATTGAGGAAAACAAGGCCGATCTTGCTGCTTCGTTGCAAAGGACGATTATAGATATCTTGATGACAAAATTCACCAAGGCGATAAAGGATACGGGCATCAAGACGATAGCCATAGGGGGTGGTGTGTCGGCTAATAGTGGCGTGCGTGCTGCTGTCGAAGAGTATGCTCGCCGTCACAAACTCACGGCATTTATCCCTAAGCGCACATTTACTACCGACAATGCTGCTATGATTGCAGTCGCTGGGCATTACCGTTATCTTGACAAGCAATTTTGCGACATCACTGCACCTCCGTTTGCTAGGGTGGTGATTTGATGTAGCATATGTGGTAAAATTATCAAGCAGGGGTTCCAGCCTCTGCTTTTTTAGTGCTCTTTGTGATAGTTTTAACTTTTGTTATTTTTGGTGTGTAAAATCTAAGCACATGTGTTGCGTAACTTTGCAGTGTAAAATAAGAAAGGAAATATAATATGGAAAATCTAATTGTTATTTCGTCGCGAGTGATTAATCGCATGAAGAATATGTCGGTAGAAGAAAGAAAAGTCATTCTTGACACTTTCTTTTGTGATGAAATCCTGGGTGTGGAACGTAGCATGGAATTGACACCGCTCCAGGAGCTTGTATATATGATGTTCCGTAATAATGTGATGAATGAGTCTCGTCGTTATAGCAATGAAACTTCACAAGCCTTAGTATCATAATACACACGAAAAAGCGGTTAGATGTATTCTATATAGCTGCTTTTGATGATTTGTTGAGTCATCCAGAAAAATTGGGTGACTTTTTTTGTTGTGTTGTCAAATTTAATTGCTAAATTTGTAAATTATTGTTGCACAAGATAAGATTATTACAACTAAAATGAGGTTTTACAAGCTACTAATTAGTTTATGTGTGGTGGCATTTCTCGTTTCATGCAGCAACAAAAACGATGAAATGCTGAAAGTTATCCCTGCCGATGCTGTGGGCGTTGTCAGTGTGGATGTCCCTAATATATTGGAAAAAAGCGGCATGCTGAGTGGGTCGGGAGATTTTACGATGCCTGAATCGCTGCAAGCAATCGTTGACGAGAATGATGAATCTACATTCAGCAAAATGCTCATTGACCTGCCTGAAATGGGAGTTGATCATGATTGCAAAGTATTCTCGTTCTATACGTTGAAGACATTCGGCTCGGTAGTGCTCATGGGCATAGACGATGAAGATGCAGCCCGCAAGGTGATTGAGCGTCGTGCCGGTAAGGATTTTGCCGATGTTGATGGTTTGAACTGTATTTCGGTGGGGGATGATTTCTATGCCTTGCATGATGGGATATTTTTCCACGCAACAGTAAACAAACCGCAGGAAGTGAGCAAACTCTCGGCCGCTGCGCGGAATATGCTCGCCCGCACATCGAAGTCAATACTTGACAACAGCGAAGTGATGGAGTGCTTGAATGCCGAGAATGACGTGAATGCTTACATGCTGCTCGACGGAGTGAAACTCTTGTCGAAGCGTAGCAAAACTTATAAGGAGATGTCGGAGAAATTCCCTCTCATTGACATTTTTGTGGAGAGTGATATCAAAGCGTATGTTGCCTCGGCCAATTTAAATGAGGATTCTGCCGAACTGGAAGTGAAGATCCTGGCCGACGATAACAGCGAGTATGTTCAGTTGCTGTCGGGCACACTGGGCAAACCAACGGCCGACTTCTTGAAATCAGTGCCTGAATCAATGGAGAACATTGTGTCGATGAGCGTGAAAGGCGAGAAATTTGTTGAGCTTCCTCAAATTGCTACTATGATAGAGACCTTCAAGAAAACTCCGTTCATAGGACGGCTGGATATAGAATCAATATTGAAGACTATTGATGGTCCTGTGGCAATGGGTATGGCAAAGGATCCTAACCTTGACGACTGGAATGCCGTTGTCACTGCATGCTCAACCACGCCCGATGATGTGCTCAACCAGTTGAAGGCTTTCGCCGCATCAATGGGCCAGCAACCTGAGATATATGACAACGAATACATCTATGAGTATGACAACAAGATGGTGAAACTGGGCAACAGCAATGGCTCGCTATACATGAAGATGCTCAACTATGAGCAGACCGAGGGCTATGCTTATGACAATGCCGATGCACGTGAGTTCTTCTCAAAATCTCCCATGGGCATTTATGTGCGCGCTAAAGACAATAAAGGAGGAAGCATTAAGTTTGGTCTTGTAGACATACGCAATTTAAAGGGTACATTCATCCCTGCACAGAAAGGCGCAAATGCCATAGTTGCATTGTTGCAAGTGCTTTGCAGCATTGAACCCGTGCGTGAATATGAGGATGGAGGAACCGACGAACTTGAAGATGTTATGCCAGTTGCAATTGATGAGCTTAAACCTGTAAATTGATTAGTTATGAAAAATGGAAAGAAAGTGTGCAACGAGTTGAAGCGTGTGCGCAAGCAGATAGCCGATGCTAACGATATAGTATATACTCCCACAGAGTGCAACCACAAGGGCGACTGCAAGGGTACATGTCCTGCCTGCGAGGCCGAAGTGCGTTACTTGGAAAATCAGCTGAACTTGCGCAGCATGCTGGGCAAGGCGGTGGTTGTTGCCGGACTCGGACTTACTGTGGCGTCTTGTATCCCTGGCGGCGGACACATGGGGTCTGTGCCAAATCAAAGTATTGACACTGTGTATGAGCTTGAAGGCGATGTAGTTGCCGAGATTGACTCGACAACGCTCACTGATAGCATTGATGTCAAGGATATTAACAAATAAATGCATGAGTGCAGCAAAGCACTCATGTTGATTTAGTAAGGTTTTCGGCAGTGTCAAGTACAGAATCAAAAGAAATCCTAGCTCCTATACTTGCGGTGAGTCGTCATCGCCTTGCACTTGATGGCAATGGCGTTGTGACGCTTGTCGCGTTCATGGGTTGTCCGCTCCGGTGCGAGTATTGCTTGAACGATTTTTGCCATAACATGGATAGGGTGCCTCGCCGTGTGACGGTGCAGCAGTTGATCGACGAGGTGATGATAGATAACCTTTATTTCCTGGCAACTGACGGGGGCATTACCTTTGGCGGCGGCGAGCCATTGCTTCAAAGCCGATTTATTGAGTCGTTTTGCCAGAGTTGCGACACGCGTTGGAATATCACTCTTGAAACATCGCTTAATGTTCCGCTTGAACATCTTGAACGTGTATTTCCTCATGTCAACAATTATATCATTGACATCAAGGACATGAATCGCGAAATATATGAAAAATACACGCAACTGTCACAAAATAATTTGCTCACTAACCTTGGGTGGCTAATGAGCAAACCTGATATTTCCAGCAAGGTGACAGTGAGATTACCTCACATTCCGTCATATAATGCCCAAGAGGATGTGGACCGTAGCCGTGAAATTCTTGCCGAAATGGGCGTTGTTAACTTTGACGAGTTTAATTACATCGTCAGGAAGAAATAGGGTAGAGGCTATCACTATTTACCCGAACAGCCTATTTGCTTCTTCGAGAGTTTCGGGTTTACCCACGTCGAGCCAGTTGTAGGGAGACGGTGATTCATAACCATGGATGTGGCAGTTGCCGCACTCGCCTATGTAGAATGGGGTTATGGAGAACACTTGCTCACCCTGTGCGTGTTTCTCTAGCAAGGGGAAGATGGACGGAGAGATGACATGTACCCCACCGAAAGCACGTTCTAGCATTTCGTCACCTTGATAGTGAAGTGAAGCTGGTTTGGTTTCGCCAGTTTTTTTGTTAATCCATCCGTTGAGACGATAATTCTTGTCGAACACAAAATAGCGTTGAGTTTCACGCTCTTTCACTAAAAGTGATGCAGTGGCGTTGCTTGCCACATGTGCGTTGACCATTGCTTTGAGGTCGAGGTCGGTGAGTATGTCGGCATTGTGCACAAGGAATGGTTCGTCGCCGTCGAGAAATGGACGCGCTTTGAGAATACCACCGCCAGTGTCGAGGAGCAAGTCACGTTCATCGCTGATGTGGATGTTGAGGCCGAAGTTATCTTTACTTGCCAGGAAATCAATAATCTTTTGCCCGAAGTGATGAATGTTGATGGTGATGTCGTCAAAACCTGCTTGTGCCAGGTGATTGATGACGTGCTCAAGCATGGCCTTTCCTCCCACCTCTACAAGTGCCTTGGGGCGGTCGTTGGTTAACGGACGCAGCCGGGTTCCGAGCCCGGCTGCAAATATCATTGCTTTCATTTACTTGACGTTGAAAGTTTGCTCAATGTTCTGTTCGCGGTGGATTAGTTCCACCTTGACGTTGAATTTCTCATTGATGTGCTGTGCCATGTGCTGCGCGCTGTAAACCGAGCGGTGTTGTCCGCCTGTGCAACCAAAGCATATCATCAGGTTGGTGAAACCACGCTCGACATATCTCTTGACGGTTGCATCAACGAGAGCATATGCATGGTCAAGGAACACAAGGATCTCACCGTCGTCCTCAAGGAACTTGATAACAGAGGCATCAAGGCCTGTGAAGGGTTTGTAGCGGTCATATTTACCAGGGTTGTTGACTGCACGGCAATCAAATACAAATCCACCGCCATTGCCCGAGGTGTCGTCGGGGATACCTTTTTTGTAGGCAAAACTCATGACCTTGACCGTGAGGCTGCGTTTTTCCAATCCCTCGGTAAACTGCGACATGCGCACGAGGTTGTTGAGCACTTCGTTGAGATAGGGATATTCCACATAGGGTGTTTTGAGCAACTCTCTCAGATTGGCAATCGCGAAGGGAACGCTCTGCATGAAATGCGGTTTCTTCTCGAAGTAACCGCGGAAACCATAGGCACCCAGTACCTGCAACGTGCGGAACAGAACGAAGTGGCGCAACTGTGAGTGGAAGTAGTCCTCATCGACAGGTTTATACTTGCGCAGAGCGGTGATGTATTCTTTGAGTAATTCCTGTCGCAACGAGTCGGGGAAGTTGGCCTTGGCTTGCCACAGGAAAGAGGCAACGTCGTAGTAGAATGGTCCCTTGCGTCCGCCCTGGAAATCGATAAACCAAGGATTTCCGTCTTTGATCATTACGTTGCGAGACTGGAAATCGCGATACATGAATGTAGCCGAGTTGCTACGTAGCAGCACGTCGGCCATGCGCTGGAAGTCGTCCTCGAGTTTGCTCTCAAGGAAGTCAAGTCCTGTTGCCTTGAGGAAGCAGTATTTGAAATAATTGAGATCCCACATGATAGAACGGCGGTCGAACTCGGCAGCAGGATAGCACATTGAGAAGTCAAAACCGTCGGCTCCGGCAAACTGGAATTTACACAGTTGCCTCAGAGTCTCAGCGAGCATTTTTTTCTCTTCATCACCAAAGACGCGAGTCTTGCGCCCTTTTTCTATTTCGTTGAAAAGTATGCTGTCGCCCAGGTCTTCCTGGATGTAGGCCATGTGGTCCTCGCTCTCGAGATATACTTCGGGAACGGGGAGGTTCTTTGATTTGAAATGACGCGCCATGTAGAGGAATGCTTGATTCTCTTCGGCTACCTCGCCGATGACACCGATGATAGTTTGCTCACCGGTAAGGCGGAAGTAGCGGCGGTTAGAGCCAGAACCAGGCAATTCTGTTATGCTGGTGCACTCGCTGCCCACGTGTTGGGCATATAATTGCTTGAGAATAGAAATGTCCATGTTTAAAATTCGCTAGTGAAGTGGAACTTGATTTTGGGGAAGTCTTGCTGTGCCATTTGCAGCACGTAGCCCGAGTCGGCAAGGAAGACATCTCGTCCGTCACGGTCAACTGCCATGAACTGATATTTGCGTTTCTTGAATGCATCGAGAGCCGCCTCGTCGTCACTTTCGATCCAGCAGGCTTTGTAGAGGTGAATGGGTTCCCAGCGGCATTGTGCGCCATACTCATGAAGCAAGCGGTACTGGATAACCTCAAACTGAAGTTGGCCCACGGTGCCTATAATCTTGCGGTTGTTGAACTGGTTGACAAACAACTGTGCCACACCTTCGTCCATGAGTTGCTCGATACCCTTGTTGAGCTGCTTGGTCTTCATGGGGTCAGTGTTCTCGATATACTTGAACATCTCGGGTGAGAAACTGGGCAGTCCCTTGAAGTGGAGTTCTTCGCCCTCGGTGATGGTGTCGCCTATCTTGAAGATTCCATTATCGGGGAGACCAACGATATCGCCGGGGTAAACCTCGTCGATAATTTCTTTTTTCTGTGCCATGAATGCTGTGGGAGCTGAGAATCGGTAAGTCTTGCCGCTGCGCACGTGTTTGTAAACCTCGTTGCGACGGAAGACGCCAGAGCAAACTTTGACGAATGCAATGCAACTGCGGTGGTTGGGGTCCATATTGGCATGGATCTTAAAGACGAAACCAGAGAATTTCTCCTCGCTGGGTTCTACTTTGCGTTCCTCGGCTTCTACTGGGCGGGGCGACGGAGCGATGCGCACGAAGCAGTCAAGCAACTCCTTTACACCAAATGTGTTGAGCGCAGAGCCGAAGAACACGGGAGCAACTTGACCATCAAGGTAATCGCTGACCTCAAATTCGGGGTAAACGCCATCAATCAGTTCAATGTCGGTGCGGAGTTGTGCAGCATCGTCTTCGCCCACAGCCTCGTCAATGGACGAGTCGTTGATATCGGCTATTTCCACACGGTCGGTGACGTGCTGCTTGTCGGGACGGAACAGGTCAAGGCTGTGCTCATAGATGTTATATACTCCCTTGAACTTGGCTCCGATGTTAATGGGCCAGCTTAAGGGACGAACGCTGATTTGGAGTTCTTTTTCAAGTTCGTCGAGGATGTCAAACGGATCGCGACCCTCGCGGTCAAGTTTGTTGACAAAGATAATCACGGGCGTATTGCGCATGCGGCACACTTCCATGAGTTTGCGTGTCTGTGTCTCCACACCCTTTGCCACATCGACCACGATAATAACGCTATCAACAGCGGTGAGGGTACGGTAAGTGTCCTCGGCAAAATCCTGGTGACCAGGGGTGTCGAGGATGTTAATCTTGTAGTCGCCGTAGTTGAACCCCATAACAGAGGTTGCTACCGAGATACCACGTTGTTTCTCTATTTCCATCCAGTCGCTGGTGGCTGTTTTCTTAATCTTATTAGATTTCACAGCACCTGCAACATGGATTGCACCACCGAAAAGCAGCAGCTTCTCGGTGAGTGTTGTTTTACCTGCATCGGGATGCGAAATAATCGCAAACGTGCGTCGTTTAGATATTTCTTGTACGTTACTCATTTTCTTTCAAGCGGTTAAGGCAGTGTTTTAGACTGTCCTCCCAATAGGGTATTGTGATGCCGTAAGTGGCTTTAATTTTTGATTTGTCGAGCACGCTGTAATTGGGGCGTGCGGCTTTGGCAGGGAACTGGTCGCTCATGCAAGGTGAAACGTTGCATGTGGCGATGCCTGCCAGGCGGTGTATGGCCTTAGTGAAGTCGTACCAGGAGATTGCTCCCTCGTCGCTGAAATGATATATGCCGGGCACCCATTGCGGTGCGTCGATGATTGCTTTAATTGCAAGCGCTAGGTCACGGGCGTAGGTGGGTGTTCCCACTTGGTCAACGACCACGTTGAGGCTGTCACGTGTCTTGCCTAGCATGAGCATTGTTTTCACAAAGTTCTTGCCATAGGGCGAGTATAGCCATGCCGTGCGCAACACTATGCTACTTGGGGCTGCACCGAACAGGGCTTTCTCCCCATCGAGTTTGGTGCTGCCATAAACTGATTGCGGGCATGTGGTGTCGTCCTCGCGGTAGGGGCGGTGGCCCTTGCCATCGAAGACGTAGTCGGTTGATACATGAATCACTCTTGCATTATGGGCCTGTGCAGCAGTAGCAAGCAGTTTTACCGCATCTACGTTGATGAGCCGACACAAAGGTTCGTTGTCCTCGGCAGCATCAACAGCGGTGTAGGCTGCACAGTTGACCACGATGTCAATGTCGTGTGAGTCAAAAAAGTTGCAGAGGGCTTGGGCGTCGGTTAAGTCAAGTTCTGCTACGTCGGTATAGATAACGTTGTAACAGTCGTGTGCGCTCAACACGTTGCGCATCTCGTTGCCTAATTGGCCATTGGCACCTGTTATGAGAATATTCATAGCCGTTAATCCAGTTCAAGTTCGTCGGCTTCATATTTGACATAATAGGCCGATAAGAGTCCTAAAAAGTGTGATATTTGTGCCATTGCCGTTTCAGTCTCTTTGCTCACTTCCTTGCCTTGCAATTTGAGCAAGAGCATGCCGTAGAGGGCGTTGAAGCAAGTCTCGAGTTCGCCTGCGGCATCTTCAACGTTGCCATGCTTGGCGCGGAGCTCGACGATAAAGGGAAGGGTGCGGTAATAGTCGGCTCCGTAGGCAGGATATTTATCGTTCTTCACCAGCTGCAGGTGGAGGTCGGTAAGGCGTATGATCACGTTCTTGTTGATCTGGAGATGGCCAGACTCTTTCACGTTCTCAAGTTCCATCATCTTGATGAGTGACTCCCACCAGTCACGCATCTGTGCGCGGGTGTCGTCGTCAACCTGATACTGTGCGATGACGTTACGCTCAATAATGTCGATGTCGAGATTGCAAGCACGCATGATATCCTCTACCTGCCACATGTAGAGGAGGTATTCGGCCATGTTTTCTTTTCTTTTTTGTTGAGCGATGATCATAGTTTATCCAAATTTGCTGATGTTGCGCAAGTTTTCTTCGTCAAGGATCTTGATGCGGCGTCCGTCCACGGTGATGATTTTCTCCTGGACGAAGGTCGATAATGTCCTGATTGCGTTTGAGGTAGTCATGTTAGAGAGGTTTGCCAAGTCCTCTCGTGCCATGTAAATCTTGAGTGTCTCACCGTCTTCTTCATATCCGTAGTGGTCGAGCATCACGGTAAGCGCCTCGGCGAGACGGCCGCGCAGGTGTTTCTGCGTGAGGTTGACGATCTTGGTGTCGCTGCCACCGAGGTTCTTGGATAATTCGTTGATGAAAAACCAAGCCAGCTTGCGGTTGTTGTCAATCATCTCTGTAACGAGTTTCATGGGGAGCATTCCCAGAGTGGATGCCTCAAATGCCACTGCGCTCGACACGTAGGGTTCATGGGCGAAGAATGCTCGGTAGCCAAAATACTGGATGGGGCGGTAGAGTCGCAAAATCTGCTGGCGTCCGCCCATGCCGTCTTTCATCAGTTTCACCTTGCCTTCGAGAAGGGTCCACAGATAGACAGGCTCGTCTCGCTCGGCATAGATGATTTGGTTCTTTTTAAATTTGCGTATAATGAAGTTGTCGGTCACGATTCTCTTCTCCTCGGGACTGAGGATTGTCCATATCGCAGCCAGGTCTTTACTGATAACTTCTTCTAGCGTACTCTTTTTTATCATTTAAATCTGCATTTTCTCTAATACTGTGTGCAAAATTAGCAATTTTTCGTCTAATATACAAGTATATTAGTTCTAAATCCTAGCACATGCGATTTTTGTAGTCGTTGTAAGTGAACTCTCTCATAACGACTTGGGCTCCGTCGAGTCGTTCAAGAATGAGCGCGGGGTGGTCGATACCGTTGAACATGTTGGTTTTTACCGTTGTGTAATGGTTCATATCCTCAAACGTGAGGCGGTCGCCAGCCTTCATTTCTTGCTCGAAACTCCAGTCTCCCACAAAGTCTCCACTCAGGCAAGAGTTGCCGCCGATGCGGTAGGTGGGTTTGCTTGTGTCAACATCTTCAAGTGCTTGCGTGATGCGGGGTTTGTAAGGCATTTCAAGGCAGTCGGGCATGTGGCATGCAAATGACACATCGACGATAGCGGTCTTGATGCCGCAGTTCTCAACGATGTCAACGACGGTTGCTTCGAGGTCGCCAGTCTGCCAGCAAAAGGCGCTGCCTGGTTCTAGGATGAGGTCCAGGTTGGGGAACTCGCTCTTGAATTGCTTGAGTAGCGAAATGAGGTGCTCCACGTCGTAGTCCTTGCGTGTCATGAGGTGTCCGCCGCCCATGTTTACCCACTTGAGATGGGGGAGATATTGTCCGAATTGCTCTTTTAATGCCGTGAGCACTTTTTCGAGGTCATAACTTGTTGACTCGCACAATGCGTGGAAGTGGAAACCCTCAAGTCCCTCGGGGAGTTGTGTCAGGGCATCGGCAGTGACTCCAAAGCGAGACCCCGGTGTGCAGGGGTTGTAGATGTCGTGGTCGATAACCGAGCACATGGGGTTGACGCGCAATCCGCAACTGATGTGGCGTCCTGTGGATTCCTTATACTCGTCGATTCTGTCTTTGAAACGAACGTATTGTGCTACTGAATTGAAAGTTATGTGCGAACTTCCTTCCATGAATTTTACTATTGTTTCATCGGTGTAGGCGGGGCAATAAGTGTGTGCCTTGCACTCGAGTTCATCATTGGCTAGCAGCATTTCGTTGACCGAACTTGCGGTGGAGCATATGCCATATTCCCTAAAAATGGGGAATGTTTTCCACAAGGCGTTGGCCTTGAAAGCCATGATGATTTTTGCACCGCTCTCGTGCATAACGCGAGAGATGAGGTTGAGGTTGTTGCGCAATTTTTCCTCGTAAACTATGTAGTAGGGAGTCTTCATTATTGTATAATTTCAAATTTAGCGTATTTCAATAATAGTGTCTTGGTTTCCACATCGTCAAAATTTACAACAATCTTGGCATCGGCACCTTGATTATCAATATTCACGATTGTACCTGAACCAAATCGCGAGTGGTTAATGCGCTGTCCTGTTGTGATTTCGTCCACTGTGTGGGGTGCAAATTTACTTCCTGTGGGGAGTGAAGGGGAAGGGAGACTTGAACGTATGGGAGTAATCACTGTTGGACGCGTTTTGCTTGTCGTGGGCGTACTTATGGGGGGCATGGGCTTGATGGGTTCACAAATGGTTTGGCTGGTACGAACTGTCTTGTCAAGGAATGATGACCTTGTCGATCCTAAATCCAAATATTCTGAATCAATGTCCCTAATAAATCGACTAGGTAGACATGGTTTTGTCTCTTTATTGTATTGCGTGCGCGATTTCGCGAATGTCATTGTGCAAGTTAATTTGGCTCGCGTAATCGCAACGTAGAGTAATCGTCGTTCTTCCTCAATTTCTCTATCTGTACTTTGGTTCATATAAGATGGGAACATATTTTCTTCTACCCCAACTATAATGACATGTTTAAATTCAGTTCCCTTTGCTGCATGTACAGTCATTAATGTTACACTATTGCTATTTTGTTCTTTATCTTGATCCGTTTGTAAGGATGTTTGTGCAAGATAGTCACTTAATTTACACACTTCATCCCCTGATTCATAAAGTTCGTCTACAAATTCGTCAACACTTTTAATTAATTCGTTGATGTTCTCTTGACGACTGATATTTTCAGGTGTATTTTCGTTGCTTAATATTGATAGCAGTTTACTGCGTTCGATAATAATTCGTGCCACAGTATTAGCATCTATTCCATCATTGTTGAGTTGAATAAATTCGTTGATTAACTCAATAAAGTTGTTGAGCTTTTTGAGTGTCCCTTTGTTTACATTTAGTTCGTAGGTCGCAGGAGAATTTATTACTTGCCACATACTCACGCCGTGTGTTATGGCGCAATGCTGGATTTTGCCAATAGTAGTGTCACCGATGCCTCGAGATGGAAAGTTGATGATGCGGCGCAGCGCTTCATCATCGTACGGATTTATTGATAGACGAAAATAGCTGACAGCATCTTTGATTTCTTTTCTATCAAAGAATGAGTGTCCACCATAAATATGAAAGGGAATGGAATCACGGATGTTGCCATGAGTATCATGTAACCCACCTCTACTTAATGCTACTTCTATTATACGGGACTGTGCATTAGTGCGGTACAATACTGCAATGTCACTATATTGAGTTCCATATCTTGCTTTAATTGCAGTGATTTGATTTGCGACAATGAACGATTCTATGTATTCATTTTCACATTGAATTACATTGATTTTCGAGCCGATGCTGTTCTCCGAGAACAGATGTTTTGCTATCTGCCCTTTGTTTTTCTCGATGAGCGAATTGGCGGCTTGGATTATATTCTGTGTTGAGCGGTAGTTTTGCTCGAGTTTGTAGGTCTGTAGGGTGGGGTACACCTTTTTGAGTTTCAAGATATTCTCAATATTGGCTCCGCGGAACGAGTAGATGCTCTGTGCGTCGTCGCCCACAACACACAGGCGGTTGTGCTTGCTGCACAACTGCACGAGAATGAGATGCTGGGCGAAGTTGGTGTCTTGATACTCATCTACCAGGAAATACTGGAACATGTCCTGGTAGTTATTGAGCACGTCGGGGTTGTCGCGCAGCAATATGTTAGTGTAAAATAGCAGGTCATCAAAATCCATGGCTCCGGCAACTCGGCATCGGTTCCAGTAAGCTTTGTATATGGCGTAGGTCATGGGACGTCCGGCATTGTTGTCGGCGTCGCGTATGCCCTGATGCTTCTCGTAGTCGGCAGGCGAGATAAGGCTGTTTTTCACATTAGAAATGGTGCTTTGTATCGATGACGGCTTATATACCTTATCATCAAGTGCCATATCTTTGATGATGAGTTTAATTAATGACCTGGAGTCGTTTGGGTCATAAATGGTAAAGTCGTGCTTGAACCCTATGCGCTCGGCATTCATGCGAAGGATGCGTGAGAAAATAGAGTGGAACGTACCCATCCACAAGCGTGATGCGGTCTCATGCCCCACCAGAGCCTCAATGCGCTCTCGCATCTCACGCGCAGCCTTGTTGGTGAAGGTCAACGCCATGATGCGGTAAGGCGGTATGCCCAGGTTGAGTAAGTGTACTATTTTGTATGTGAGCACACGGGTCTTGCCCGAGCCTGCACCTGCTATGACCAGTTGCGGGCCGTCGCAATATTCCACGGCTTTGCGTTGTTGCTCGTTGAGATCGTCAAGATAGTTATACATAGGTTGATTTTATTTTGCAAAGATACAAATTTTTGCTTACTTTTGTGCTATGAAATACAGTGTAATTGTAATAGGCGACGAATTACTTATAGGGCAGGTGACCGATACCAATTCGGGATGGATTGCCCGTGAAGTGTCTCCGCTAGGATGGGAGGCAAGTAGTGTGAAGGTTGTGGCTGATGATGCTGGCGAGATAAAACTTGCCATGGATCAGGCATTTGCCGTGACAGATGTGGTGCTGATGACAGGAGGCTTGGGGCCCACAAAGGACGACATCACAAAGGCAACGCTGTGCGAGTATTTCGGCGGCGAAATGATATATGACGAAGTGACTGCGCAAAATGTGCTTGAAGTGGTGAATCGCAGAGGCATAAAACTCAATGAGTACACCCGCATGCAGGCGATGGTTCCTTCAAGTTGCCGTGTGATTCAGAACGAGGTGGGCACAGCTCCCTTCATGTGGTTTGAGCGTGACGGCAAAGTCGCTGTGTCGATGCCTGGTGTGCCTCATGAGATGCGCACGATGATGCAGCGCGAGGTGATACCGCAACTTTCCCGTCGTTTTCCCGACGGAATGCATGTCGAGCACCGCACGCTCATGGTGAGCGGTATCATCGAGAGTGCCCTTGCCATGAAACTTGATGATTTCGAGAACTCGCTGCCCGAGAGCCTTCATCTTGCTTACTTGCCCAATGAAGGCATTATCAGATTGCGTCTTGACGGAAGGCATAGCGATGCAGTAGTCCTTAAAAATCAATTGGACAAGGCCGTTGCCCAACTCCATGCTTTGCTGGGCAATCTCATAATGTGCGACGGAGATGTCCCTCTTGCGGCTATACTTGGCAATGAGTTGCGCAAGCAGGGCTTGACAATGGCATCGGCCGAGAGTTGCACAGGCGGAAACATTGCACACGAGATAACGCGCATAGCAGGCAGCAGCGAGTATTTTACAGGTTCGGTAACGTGCTATGATACAAAGGTTAAGATAAACCAACTGGGTGTACCGCAGGAAGTTGTTGATGAGTACACCGTCGTGAGCCAACCCGTAGTGGAACAGATGGTGCAAGGCGTGTGTGACCTGTTGGGCTGCGACTGCTCAGTTGCAACCAGTGGTGTGGCAGGCCCCGGTGGAGGCACCGAGGAAACACCCGTGGGCACTGTGTGGATGGCTGCCAAGGCGGGGAATAGGGTAGTGAGCCAAGTGAAGCGCTTTCCCGGCGACCGCGACCGTGTAATCAACCGCGCCACCACCGAGGCAATGTTGCTCCTTCTCAACCTACTGCAAGAAGAGTAATTCATTATGGAAACTGATAGAATCTTGTTGCGACGGTGGCAGGAAAGCGATGCCTCTGTGTTGTTCAAGTATGCGTCTGACCCCGAAGTCGGGCCTCGTGCAGGCTGGCCTCCTCACAAGTCACAGGAAGAAAGTCTTGACGTGATAAAGAATATCTTCACCAACGACACCACATGGGCAATCGTGCTCAAAGAAACCGGCGAGGCAATAGGCGCCATGGGCTACTTCACACACGACACGAGCAACATCCCTATTGGCCAGAACGATTGCGAGATGGGCTACTGGGTAGCTCGCCCATTTTGGAACCGAGGCATCTGCACCGAAGCTTTGAGGCTCATGCTCGACTACTGCATTAACGTGAAGAAGTTCGACGACATCTGGAGCGACCACTTCACTGGTAACCCCGCGTCAGGCCGAGTGATGCAGAAGTGCGGCTTCATCGACACCGGCCGCCTAAACCGCTGCAGCAACCTCCTAGGCGGCGACAAGGATATGGTCAAGATAATGAAACTCGACCTTGACACCTACTATAACCTGATCAAACAATAAACCATACCGATGACGGTGAAACCGTCACAGTGCATCGTAACCGGCGGACGCAGTCCGTCGGTAGTGACATCTACTACGAATCCGACCTCGAAGTGGTCGCACTGTAATATGCAATGCGACCTCATCCGAGGTCGTAGGTGATGGTAGTCATGTACCGACGGTCGGTAGACCGCCGGTTACGATGCAATGAAACGGTTTCACCGTTTTACGGTCATATAAAACAAATCTACTTTGGACAACACCTTCTGACACAATAATACGCAGATTCCGTTGATTTTTGATTCTTCTTTCTAAATCTGAGCAGTCTGTGTAATCAGTTGTTTGTAAAGAAAAAAAACTCTGTGTCCTCTGTGTTTCTGTGGGAGATGGTTAGCGCTTTAGAGGGTTGCCTTCATACCAGTTGATGAAAGCCTTGTTCACCATCATATTGCCGCCTGGGGTGGGGTAGTTGCCCGAGAAGTACCAGTCGCCTGGTGCAGTGGGGATGGCTTGGTGCAGGTTCTCGACCGTCTGGAAGATGATTTCCACTTTGGCATTGATATCATCGTCGGTCATCATGCGGGCTATCTGGCGCGAGATCTGCTCGTCGCTGAAGGGGGCGTATATGTCGGTGACATAGTTCTTCATCTGCTCCTTGGGGAGTCCTTCCTGTGCCTTGCAGCGGGCATACACATCGTCGATGACAGCCTGGTGGCCTGTGTTCTTGAGCAACTGGATGGCGGCCTTGAAGGCACAGAACTCGCTCATGCGCGACATGTCGATGCCGTAGTAGTCGGGGTAGCGTATTTGCGGAGCCGACGAAACTATAACAATCTTGCGTGGGTGCAGACGGTCGAGGATGCGCAGGATGCTCTGCTTGAGCGTGGTTCCGCGCACGATGCTGTCGTCGATGACCACTAGGTTGTCGATGCCGTTACGCACTTGCCCATAGGTCACGTCATAGACGTGGGCAGCTAGGTCGTTGCGATGGTTGCCCTCGGTGATGAAAGTGCGCAGTTTGATGTCCTTAATTGCTATCTTCTCGGTGCGCAGGCGTTTTGACAGAATGCGTTCTAGTTGTGCGTAGTAGTTGGGTGCGGCAGGGTCAAGCGACTTTATCTGCTTGAGTTTCTCCTGTTGCATGTATTGTTCCAGTCCCTCAACCATGCCCATGTAGGCAACCTCGGCAGTGTTAGGGATAAACGATACTATAGTGTTGTCAAGGTCGCTGTTAACCGCCTTGACGATTTGCGGTACAATCTTTTTGCCCAGGGCTTTACGCTCCATGTAGATGTCCTTGTCGCTGCCGCGTGAGAAGTAGATGCGCTCAAACGAGCAGTGGCGGTAGTCGAGTTGCGGCAGTATTTGCTTGATTGATATCTCGTTGTTCTTGCTCACGCATATAGCTGCACCGGGAGTGAGTTCCTTGATATCGCTCACGCTAACATTCATCACAGTCTGGATGACCGGGCGCTCGCTGGCGGCAACGAATATCTCGTCGTCGATATAGTAGAATGCAGGTCTAATGCCGTGAGGGTCACGCATCACAAACATATCACCGCTACCAGTGATGCCGCACATCGCATAGCCGCCGTCCCATGTGCTTGACGGGCGCTCGAGGATGCGCTTGAAGTCAAGGTTGCTCTCCATCGCCTCGGTTAGCTCGGTGCCGGTGAGACCTTGCTCGCGGTAGATGCGGTGCAGGCGCTGGTTCTCGTTGTCGAGCGATTCGCCCAGTTGCTCAAGCAGCACAATAGTGTCGCTCTTAACACGCGGGTGCTGACCGCGGCTCACGATGTCGTCAAATATCTCATCAACGTTAGTCATGTTGAAGTTGCCGCACAGCAGCAGGTTGCGTGACTTCCAGTTGTTGCGGCGTAGGAACGGATGCACGAAACTCAAGCCACTCTTGCCCGTGGTGCTGTAGCGCAGGTGTCCCATGTAGAGTTCGCCCACGAAGGGGAGGTCGACGGGTGCCACACCCTGTACGAGTGCCTCGTGGATATTCTTGCGCACGCGGTCAAAGATTTCGCTTATGGCACCCGAACCCAGTGCGCGGTCGCGGAATATGTATTCCTCGCCGGGCTGGGAGTGTGTATAGACACAGCCTATTCCGGCTCCTTCCTGGCCACGGTTGTGCTGTTTCTCCATGAGCAGGTACAACTTGTTGAGGCCATACAGATAGGTCCCGTACTTCTCTTTATAGTATTGAAGCGGCTTGCGCAATCTTATCATCGCGATGCCACACTCGTGTTTTAATTGTTCCATTTAGTCTAATGGGGTGGAGTTATTGGGTGAAAAAATGAGGCGTGGTAGCATGCTACCGGCGCCTCATTATGGTTATGTCGCGTGTTAACGTATGAACAGCAGTTCGCGGTACTTGGGCAATGGCCACATCTCGTCGTCGACCATGAGCTCCAGTTTGTCCACGTGGTAACGTATCTCGTCGAGCAGGGGTGCCACGTTGTCATGGTAGGCGATAGCGCGTTCACGCATGCTCTCGATACGGTTAGCAGCCTTGCGGTGGTCTACCATCTCGTTAACCTTGTCCTTGATGAACAGCAGGTGTTCTGACATTTTTTCAATCATCGCAAGGTCTTGAGAAGCAATTATTTCGCTCTTCTCTTGGGGGAAGAGATTCTTAATCTTATACACGTTGTCGAGCAGGAGCGACATGTAACGTGTTGCAACAGGGACAATGTGGTTTAATGCCAAGTCGCCGAATACACGCGCCTCGATCTGAACTTTCTTGGTGTAAATTTCCCATTTCACTTCGTTGCGGGCTTCAAGCTCAACCTGGGTGAATACGCCAGTTCTCTTGAAGAGCTCAATAGCTTTGGGTTCAAGATAAGAGTCAAAGATTTTAGGCACCGATGTCTCGCAGTCGAGTCCACGTTTTGCCGCCTCTTGCTTCCAATCGTCGCTATAACCGTTGCCGTCGAAGTGTATGCTGCGAGATTGCTTGAGGAACACTTTAACTTGACAGAGTATTGCGTCGTTGAGTTCCATGCCATTGGCCACCAGGGCATCAACAGCGTCTTTGAATTCATAGAGTTGCTCGGCGACGGCGGCATTGAGCGCTATCATTGCCGATGCACAGTTGGCGCTTGAACCCACGGCGCGGAACTCGAAGCGGTTGCCAGTGAAGGCGAAGGGCGACGTGCGGTTGCGGTCGGTGTTGTCGAGCAGGATCTCGGGAATCTGCGAAACCTTGAGATTGAGTTCTTCTTTGGCGTTGATGTTGAGGTTGTCGTCCTTGTCGTCGCTCACAAGGCTGTCGATGACCTTGCTCAACTGCGATCCCATGAACATGGAGATGATTGCGGGAGGGGCCTCGTTGGCTCCCAGGCGATGAGCGTTGGTTGCCGATGAAATTGATGCCTTGAGCAGTCCGTTGTAGCGGTGCACTGCGCTCATCACGCAAGAGACGAATGTGATGAATTGCAGGTTTTCCTTGGCGTTCTTGCCCGGCTTGAACAGTTGTGTACCGGTGTCGGTGCCCAGGCTCCAGTTGTTGTGCTTGCCGCTGCCGTTGATGCCTGCAAAGGGCTTCTCGTGCAATAGCACGCGGAAGTGGTGACGCCTTGCCACTTGTGCCATCACGCTCATGAGCAGCAGGTTGTGGTCGTTGGCAAGATTGGTTTCTTCATATACGGGGGCCAGCTCAAACTGGTTGGGCGCTACCTCGTTGTGACGGGTCTTGACAGGAATACCCAGGCGATGTGCTTCCATCTCCAGGTCAAGCATGAAC